>JAFQPD010000073.1 GCA_017411945.1 Mailhella sp. | reverse complement strand
TGATTTCGCCGATCCAGTCGGGTTCCCACTTGTCAGCAGGTTCGAAGTCCCAGGTTTCAGCGGGAACGCACACGCCCTTCTTGGCGAGCTGCATGACGATAGCGAGGCCGATCAGGCCGCCGATGAGGGAAGGCAGTTCGGGGCCGACCACCCAGGCGAGGATGTAGTAAGGAACGGCGAAGCAGATGGAAGCGAGGATGCAGAACTTCCAAGCCTTGAAGCCTTCACCCCAGGACTTGTTCTTGCCCCAGAAACGGGTCATGAAGCCGCACATGAAGATGGGCAGGATGAAGAGCATGGGGCCGTGCATGAGGGTGACGAGCTCGCCGACGGCCTTGTAGAAGGCGGCGGGGTCGGTGGCGTTCATGGCAGCGAGGCCGAGAGCTTCAATGGACTTGAAGCCAGCGAGAACGGGGGTACCAACGGCACCGAAGGTCACGGGCACGGAGTTGAACACCAGGCAGATGACGGCGGCGCAGAGGGGAGGGAAGCCGAGGCCGAGGAGCAGGGGAGCGGCCAGAGCAGCGGGGGTACCGAAGCCGGCCGCGCCTTCGATGAAGGCACCGAACATGAAGCCGATGATGACGGCCTGGAGGCGACGGTCGGGAGTGATTTTCTTCATGCCGGCCTGGATGGTTTCCATGGCGCCGGAGTAGGTGAGGGTGTAGTAGATGAGCAGGGCGCCGAACACGATGATCAGCACGCCGGCGGCGGTGATGAAGCCTTCAAGGGTGAGGGCGACAACGCGGATAACGGGAAGTTTCCACACGGCGAGGGCAAGGATGGCGCCGATGGCCCAGGCGATGGGCATGGCACGAGTGGAAGGCCAGCGAAGGCCGGCCATCATGACCAGAGCCGCAAGGAGGGGCAGGAACGCGAGCACAGCAAGCAGTTCGATAGACATAAAAGTCTCCTCGGTAAGAAGGTAAACGGGGTAGGACTGTATGTAAGCAGACGCTTATCACTTCAGCAATGCGCCGGTGTTTACCGGCCCTCCCCTTTGCTCCATACGGAAAACCGGATGAGGGGAGGCTGCCGTTCTGGGAACGGCATAAGCAGGTCAGCAGGGCCCCGCCCTTTCGAGCGGGGCTTTGCTGATTTACTTCATGGTGCGGGCGAGCAGTTCGGCCATGTGTTCCACCTTGAGGGCGGAATCCTGAGCGGTAGCCACGCCGCGGAGCTGCATGACGCAGCCGGGGCAGTCGGTGATCATGATGTCGGCGCCGGAGGCTTCGCCTTCGCGGATCTTCTTGCGGCCCATTTCAGCGGAGAGTTCGGGGAACTTCACGGAGAAGGTGCCACCGAAGCCGCAGCAGGTGTCTTCTTCAGCGGCGGGGGTGTAGGTGGCGGCCATGTTCAGGAGAGCGCGAGGTTCGTCCACGATGCCATTGTTGCGCATATGGCAGGGGGAGTGGTAGCACACCTTGTCGGTGGTGGGCTTGAAGTCTTCGGGCTTGAGGTCGAAGTTCTTGGCGATGTAGTCGGTGAAGTTCATCACCTTCTTCGCGAAGACATTAGCGGCGAACTCATCTTCGGTACCCTTGAGCAGCTTGGGATAGCTGTGCTGGAGGTGACCGGCGCAGGAGGCGCAGAGGGTGATGATGGCGTGGTACTTGCCGCCATCGAAGCCCTTCACGTTCTGGGCGGAGACTTCGATGCTGGCTTCACGCTGGCCCATCATTTCCAGAGGCAGACCGCAGCAGGACTGCGCTTCGGGGAATTCCACGGCCACGCCGAGCTTGTTGAGCACGCGTACACCGGCCACGAGCTGTTCAGGATAGATGAAGTCCTGAGCACAGCCGGAGAAGAGGCCGACGGTGAACTTGGGCTGGGCGGGGTTCTTCACCACAGTCTTGAAGAGCTGGCGGAAGGACTTGGGAGCCAGGGCGGGGAGCTGACGGAAGGTCTGGTCGCCGCCGGTGAGGATCTCGGGCAGGTGGCGGATGAAGCGGCCGCCCTTGGTGGTCACAGGGGCCTGCGAGAACTTCACGAACTTCAGCAGGTTGTGGAAGCGGTTGCGGTCCTTCATCACAAGGCTCATCACGCCGCCGGCGGGATTGTTGCCCTCGTCCTTGATGAGACGGGCGCGGATCTCGCGGATGATGCGGGTGAGGTCGATACCGGCGGAGCAGACGTTCTTACAGGAGTCGCAGCCGATGCAGTTCTGCACGAGGGAACGGGCCTTGTCGGCACCGTGGTACAGGTAGGTGAGGGCGAGGCCCACAGCACCGATGTACACGTAGCCCATCTTGTGGCCGCCGATGAGGCGGTACACGGGGCAGACGTTGGCGCAGGCGCCGCAGCGCACGCAGCGGAGGATGTCCTTGAAGGCAGGATCCTGCACGATCTTGGTACGGCCGTTGTCGAGGAAGACGATGTGCATTTCCTTCTTGCCGTCGGGGCCGGGCTGGCACTCGTTGGCACCGGCGATCCAGGTCACATAGGAGGTGATGGCCTGAGCGGTGGCGTTACGGGGCAGCACCTGGATGCAGCGCAGGGCGTCGGCAACGGTGGGGATCAGCTTTTCAAGGCCGGCGAGGACAACGTGCACGCGGGGCAGGGTGGTCACGAGGCGGAGGTTGCCTTCGTTGGTCACAGTGCCGATGACGCCGGTTTCGGCAACGGCGAAGTTGGCGCCGGAGATGCCCATGTCGGCGTTGACGTATTCAGCGCGCAGTTCCTTACGGGCGACCTTGACCATCTTCTGGATGTCTTCACGGTCCTGCT
>JAFQPD010000072.1 GCA_017411945.1 Mailhella sp. | reverse complement strand
TGTCGTGGCCGGCACTGCCTTCTCTGCCGACACCGCCACCGGCTGCCGCGGCACCACCCGCAACGACCTCGTTTCCATCGACTCCAGCTACGGCCTCGGTGAATCCATCGTGGGCGGCATGGTCACTCCCGATAAGTTCTACGTCTTCCAGCGCGACGACGGTACCGACGTGGTCCTCCGCTTCATGGGCCGCAAGACCGTGCGCATGGTCTATAACGAAGAGGAAGGCGGCACCCAGATCGAAGCCGTTCCTGCCGACCTCGTGAACGAATGGGCCCTCGGTGAAGGAGAACCCATCGAAGTCGCCCGCGGCGTGCGCGCCATCAGCAAAGCCTACGGTGGCATCATCATGGATACCGAATTCTGCATCGACGACCAGAAGCGCCTCTGGTTCGTGCAGGCCCGCCCCGAGACCCGCTGGAACGCCGAACTCGACGAATACCCCCACACCATCTTCATGCGCCGCAAGGAAGTGCTCCCCGAAGCCGCTAAGAACGCCGAAGTGCTTCTTTCCGGCAACGGTGCTTCCCGTGGTGCCGGTCAGGGTACGGTGCGCTTCCTGCGTTCCGCCCTTGAACTGAACAAGGTCCAGCCCGGCGACATCCTTGCCGCCGAACGTACCGACCCCGATATGGTTCCCGGTATGCGCGTGGCTTCCGCCATCATCGCCAACGTGGGCGGCGACACCTCCCATGCCGCCATCAGCTCCCGCGAACTGGGTATCGCCGCCGTCATCGGTGTGCAGAATCCCCTTGCCATGCGCGCCATGGACGGCCAGCCCGTGACCGTCGACGGCACTCGCGGCCTCGTCTATCGTGGCCTTCTGCCCCTCTGCGACGTGGGCGGCGAAATGGACGTGGACAAGCTGCCTGCCACCCGCACCCGCGTGGGCATCGTCCTTGCCGACCTCAATCAGGCTCTGTTCCTCTCCCGTCTGCGCAATGTGCCGGACTTCGAAGTGGGCCTGCTCCGCGCTGAATTCATGCTCGGCAACATCGGCGCTCACCCCGCCGCTCTGGAAGCCTACGACAACGGCACCCTCGAAGAATTCGTGGAGGCCCGCCTTGCCGAACTGCACGATCAGGTGAGCCGCCGCGTGTCCGAACAGATCGCCGTCGGTCAGGTGCAGAATCCCTTCGCCGAAGTTCAGCTCAAGCCCTACGTGGTTCAGCTCATGGACATGGCCAACTTGTACGCCAACGTGTCCAGCGTGTCTCAGGCTGAAGCTCTCATGGGCGAATACATGATGCGCGCTGAGATGAATCAGGATCTTCTCCAGACCTCCGACGACCTGCGCACCCACATCCGCGCGGTCATGGGCGCTGACGAACCCAACACCAAGGTGACTGAGGAAGAAGTGGAAGCCGCCGTGAAGGCCGCCTCCAAGAAGCCTCTGGTGCAGGAAGTGCTGTTCCGCATCGGCGCCATGCGCCGCCGCGTTGCTGCTCGTACCCGCCTTGGCAAGGAAATCGAAGAGATCCGCAGCATCCCTGAAAAGATCGAACAGCTCATCGTCACCAACGGTCACGTTTCCGGCCGCGACCACTACATCCGTACCCTCGGCCGCAACCTTGCCCTGTTCGCCATGGCTTTCTACGGCAAGGACATCGTGTACCGTACCACCGACTTCAAGAGCAACGAATACCGCAACCTGCTTGGCGGCTGCCTCTTCGAACACAACGAAGATAACCCCATGCTCGGCTACCGCGGTGTTTCCCGCGATATCCACGACTGGGAAATCGAAGCCTTCAAGCGCGCCCGCACCCTGTACGGCGGCACCAACCTCATGCTCATGCTGCCCTTCGTGCGTACCATCGAGCAGGCCCGCTCCATGCGCGCCTACCTTGCCGACGTGCACGGCCTGCGCAGCGGCGATGACGGCCTGAAGATCCTGCTCATGTCCGAAGTGCCTTCCAACGCCATCCTCGCCCGCCAGTTCATCAGCGAGTTCGACGGCTTCTCCATCGGCTCCAACGACATGACCCAGATGGTGCTCGCCACCGACCGCGACAACGCCGAACTCTCCCACATCTACGACGAAGAAGATCCCGCCGTCGTGTGGGCCATCCTGACCACCATCTTCACCGGCCAGAAGTTCTGCAAGAAGGTCGGCTTCTGCGGTCAGGGCGTGGCCAACAGCGTCATCCTGCGCGGCATGGTCGCCCTTGCCGGCATCGTTTCCGCCTCTGTGGTGCCGGATACCTATATGCGCACCAAGGCCGACTTTGCCGCCGTTGAAGCTGAGAACCTCCCCAGCTCCGAACTCGGTGCCTGGCTCGGCCGCCAGCATACCGCCAAGCTGGTGAAGCTCCTCGAAGAGAAGGGCTATGCCGAAGCCGCCAAGAGCGCTGCTCCTGCCGATTTCCGCAACTGGTACGAAGCCGAAGTGGCCAAGCTCCATGCCGAACTTTCCGCCGCTTTCAGCACTCCCTTCGAAGAATCCGTCCGCCGCAAGCTTCTGGAATTCCGCCGTACCTTCCACAAGCCTGTGACCTACGCCGCCTGGGACTGGGATGCCACTGTGTTCGACGCCCTCCAGCAGGCCGGTTTCGCTTCCTGGGAAGAACAGGCTGAAGCCCTCAAGGCCCAGCGCGAGAAGTTCGCTAACTAAGACCCTGAGGGGCATGGGGGATCGGCGTCCCTCATGCCCCGCCTTCCCGGCCCGCAGGATCCTGTGACGCCGGAATAAAATGAAGAGCCTTCCTCCGAACGGGGGAAGGCTCTTTTCGTATGCAAGGGGGAAGCTTATGCCGGGAAGCGTATGCGGGCGCAGAGTCCGCCTTCTTCCCTATTCCTCAGGCTGAGCTGGGCCCCGGAGAGTGTAGCCATGTTCTTGGCTATGGCGAGGCCGAGGCCGCTTCCGCCAGTTTCGCGGTTGCGGGAATTTTCTACGCGGAACCACGGCTCAAGCACCTTTTCCAGTTTGTCTTCCGGGATGCCGGGGCCGCGGTCGCCCACTTCTATGCAAAGTCCGTTCTGGTCGCGGAACAGGGAGACTTCTGCTGCCCCTGCGTATTTCAAAGAGTTTTCGATGAGGTTGGAGAGGCAGCGGCGCAGGCAGGTGGGGCGTGTGCGCACAGTGGAGTTGAACAGTTCCGTATTGGCAAGAGCAACGTTGCGGCCTTCTTCGGCATAGTCGTCGGCCACGCTTTCCACGAAGGCGGCAATGTCCATATGCACCTGCTTTTCCGTGGTGTTCAGGCTGCCGGCCAGCTCGATGCTCTGTGAGACCATGTCCTGTATCTGGCGGGCATTTTCCAGAAGCTTGTCGCGCACGGCTTCTGGCTCGGCTTCTTCGGCCCAGAGATGGAGGCGGGTGAGGGGCGTGCGCAGGTCGTGGCGCAAGGCAGAGAGCATCCTGTCGCGTTCTTCTATGCTGTTCAGCACCCTGCCGCGCATGCGGTTGAGCGACTGGGCGGTCTTCCGTATTTCACGGCAGCCTTCTTCAGAGAGTTTTTCCGCGCTTTCCGGGCTTTCGCCGAACTGTTCCGCGCCTGCCCGCAGCTTTTCGAGCTGTCTGGTCTCGCGGTAGAGCAGGCAGAACATGATAAGGAAGAAGACGAGGAATTCTGCTAGGAAAACGCCGTGCTGGAGCTTTTCCTGCCGCAGGGTGGCGGCGCGGTGCCGCGTTATGCAGAGCCAGTTTCCGTCGTCGAGCTGTACGGCGAACTGCATGCCCTGCTTTTCTCCGTGCCTCACGAAGCCCGCATGGAAAGGAGGGGAGGGGGCCATGCCGGGAGGTAAGGCGTCGGCAAAAAGCTTCCGGGCATGAGCGATGGGGCCTTCCGTTCCCGGCTGGAACGCAGGGCCGGGGAAGCTGGGAGCGATATCGAATTCGAGCCGCCAGTCCTTATGCCTGTAGAGGTAGCCTAGCGTTTCGAGCGTCTTTTCCCGCTGTTCCGGGCTTTGCCCGTTGAGTATGCTGTACCACTCTGCCGTCTGGCTGGCGAGGAGCGTGATGCGGTTCATCCTCTGCTGGTGCTGGACGAAGAAGAGCGTGGCAGTGTTCACGGCCTGGAAGAGCACGAGGCAGCACAGAGCGAGGATGATGAGCCTGCCGCGCAGGGAATCGGGCCAGAGCAGGCGTTTCATTGCATTCCTCACGAAGTGCGGGTCACGTCGCAGGCGAGCATGTAGCCGTCGCCTCGCATGGTGACGATGATGCTGGGTTTGCGGCCGTCATCGCGGAGCTTGCCGCGCAGTCGCTTTATCTGCGTGTCGATGCTTCTGTCGTAGATGCCTCCGCCCTTGAGCGCGGAAAGCTCCATGATGCGTTCGCGGGAGAGTACGCGCTGAGGATGTTCGAGGAAGAGCGAGAGCAGGCGGAATTCGCCGGAGCTCAGGGGCACGACCACGCCTTCGCTGTCGATGAGCTGGCGGGAGAGCAGGTCCAGAGTCCAGCCGGCGAAGCTGGGATTCTCAGCGGTCACCCACTGCACCTTGCGGGTAGCCCGGCGCAGGAGGGCTTTCACGCGGGCTATGAGTTCTCTGGTCTCGAAGGGCTTGGCGAGGTAGTCGTCGCCGCCTACTTCGAGGCCGATGACGCGGTCCACGCTTTCGCCGAGCGCGCTGAGGAAGAGTATGGGCACGTCCGCCCAAGGGCTCCCCACTTCCCGCAGGCGGCGGCATATGCTCAGGCCGTCTTCACCGGGGAGCATGACATCGAGGATGATGAGGTCGAAGAGGGGGCGGTCGTCGGCCGCAAAGAAGGCTTCTCCGTGGGAGAAATGGCTTACGGCGAAACCATAGTCCGAAAGCCGTTTGCGGAGCAGGCCGGAGAGTTCGGCGTCGTCGTCGATAATGCAGATATGCGCTGAAGTGGACATGGTAAAATCATATGCGCTGGAGCAGGGCAGGGCCAGAGTTTTTTTGTGGCAATTTTGCCACAATATGCCTCTGAGGAGTCGAAATCCTGTCAGCTGTCTGCTATAGTATCAGGGTGTGGCCTGTGCCCGCAACTTAAGAGAATTCATTTGTTTTTCCGCAGGGTACGTCCATGTGCTCATGGCGGGAGGATCCCCAAGGCAGGATTTGACATATGAGGATTTTTTCCAGCTTTCCCCGCAGTGCTTCCATGTTCGGCATCCTTTTCCTTTCCGCGGCGATGCTTCTCATGGCCGCCGGCTGCGACGGGCAGAAGGGCGGCCGTGCGAAGGTGGAGAACACTGAAGTCGAATATATGTCCGTGACTCCGCAGGACGTGGAATACAGCCGCATGATAACTGGCCGGACTGCGCCTGTCCTGTTTGCCGAAGTGCGCCCGCAGGTCTCCGGCATCATCAAGGAACGCCTTTTCGAAGAAGGTGCGGATGTGAAGGCCGGTGACGTGCTCTACCTCATCGACGACGCCATCTACAAGGCTTCGTACAAGAGTGCGCAGGCCGCCATGAACAAGGTGGAGGCCAACAACAACGTGCTCAAGGTCAAGCTGGCCCGCTTCAAGGCCATGCTTGCCCGCAAGGCCGTTTCCCAGCAGGATTACGATGATCTCGAAGCTCTGTATAAGAGCTCCTGCGCTGAGGTGCGCGTACAGAAGGCCCTCGTGGACGAGGCGCGCATCCAGTACGAATATACCCGCATCAAGGCCCCCATCTCCGGGCGCATCGGCCTTTCCAGTGTCACGCCCGGCGCGCTGGTCACCCAGCATCAGGCTGCCATGCTGGCCAGCATCCATCAGCTCGACCCCATGTACGTCAAACTCACCATGTCCGCCTCCGAGCTTGCCACCCTGCGCCGCAAGATGGCCGACGGAGTGATGGAGCCCGGCTCCTTCGGCAAGGTCCGCCTCTTCTTCGACGACGGGACTCCCTACGCTCATGAAGGCATGATCGACTTCTCCGATGCTTCCGTCACTGCCGATACCGGAGCTGTGACGCTGCGCGCCACCTTCAAGAATCCCGACCACCTTCTCATGCCGAACATGGCCGTTCGCGCCGAACTCGTGGAAGGCCGCGCCGTGCAGGCCCTGCTCGTTCCCCAGCCCGCCGTCTCCCTGAATGCCGACGGTTCCGCTTCGGTGTTCATCCTTGGCGAAGGAAACGTGGCTCGGCTTCGCACTGTGAAGCTCGCCGGTTCCAAGGGCCGCGCCTGGCAGGTCATCGGTGGCCTCAAGGAAGGTGAAAAGGTCATCACCAACGGCCTGCGCTATGTGAAGGACGGCATGAAGGTCACTCTTGCCGGTGAAGGGAAATAGCCATGGCACAGTTCTTCATCGACCGCCCCGTTTTTTCATGGGTGCTTGCCATCGTCGTCATGCTTTTTGGCGCGCTGGCTCTCTATACGCTGCCGGTGTCCATGTACCCCAAGATCGCGCCGCCTTCCGTCACTGTTACCGCCACCTATAACGGCGCGACTGCGGAAGGCGTGGAATATTCCGCCACGCAGATCATCGAGCAGCAGATGCAGAGCCTTGACGGACTCATGTACATGGAAGCCAACAGCGACGTGTCCGGCTCCATCCGCCTGCGCCTCACCTTCGACCCTTCCGTCAACCACGATATCGCCCAGACTCAGGTGATGAACAAAGTCCAGCTCGCCATGCGCAACCTTCCTGCCAGCGTGCAGAAGAACGGCGTGCGCGTGGACAAGGCCAATACGGACTTCGTGTGCATGCTGGCCTTCGTTTCCACCGACGGCAGCATGTCCAACCCCGATATCATCGACTATGTGGGCACCTACGTTTCCGATACTCTGGCCCGCATCCCCGGCGTGGGCAACGTGCGCCTCTACGGCTCCCAGCGAGCCATACGCATCTGGCTGAACCCCGAACGCCTTGCCGCCTACAAGCTCACGCCTTCGGATATCACCGCCGCCGTCGAAGCCCAGAACGCGCAGGTCTCTGCCGGCCAGCTTGGCGACCTTCCGCAGACTGCAGACTCGGCCATGAATATCGTTGTGACGGCTCAGGAGCGCATGACTTTGGCGGAAGAGTTTGAGAAGATCATTATCCGCACCCTGCCCGACGGTTCCCTGCTCCGCCTCGAAGACGTGGCCCGTGTGGAGCTCGGCCAGCGCAGCTACCGGGTGGATTCCCGCTACAACGGCGGCGCGGGCGCGAACCTCGGCATCAACCTCGGTTCCGACGCCAACGCCCTCGAGACCCGTGACCGCGTCATGAAGAAGCTGGAAGAGATGCAGCCCTACTTTCCCAAGGGCCTCGAATACCGCATGGTCTTCGATACCACTCCCTTCATCAAGACCTCCGTCAAGGGCGTGGTGCGCACCCTGTTCGAAGCCATCGTGCTCGTCTTCCTCACGCTTCTGCTCTTCCTTCATAATTTCCGCGCTACCATCATCCCCACGCTGGCCGTGCCCGTGGTTCTCCTCGGCACGTTCGGCGTGCTTTCAGCCTTCGGCTTCACCATCAATACGCTAACGCTGTTCGGCATGGTGCTGGCCATCGGCCTGCTCGTGGACGACGCCATCGTCGTCGTGGAAAACGTGGAGCGTCTCATGACGACGGAAGGTCTGTCGCCATATGAAGCCACCAAGAAGAGCATGAAGCAGATCACCGGCGCCATCATGGGCATTGCCGTCGTTCTTGCCGCCGTGTTCCTGCCCATGGCCTTCTTCGGCGGCTCGGTGGGCGTCATCTATCGGCAGTTCTCCGTCACCATCGTGTCGGCCATGTTCCTTTCCGTGGCCGTGGCCATCGTGTTCACGCCTGCGCTCTGCGCTACCATCCTCAAAAAGCATAAGGGCGAGGCTCGCGGCCCGCGCCGTTCCCGCTTCAACGAATTTTTCTCCCGCCTGACCACTGCCTACAGCCGCCATGTGGAATCCTGGCTGAAGCATCCGTGGCTCTGCTTCGTTTTCTATGCCGCCATCACGGGTGGCATGATCCATCTCTTCCAGATACTGCCCACGGCCTTCATCCCGCGTGAAGACCAGGGACGCCTCGTCGTCTCCTACGAGCTGCCGCGCGGCTCTACCCGCGCCCAGACCCTTGAAGTGGTGAAGCGCATAGAAAATTATTTCTTCGAGCATGAAAAGGATACCGTGGACCGCATGAGCATGGCCCTTGGCTTCTCCTTCGCCGGCGAAGGGCAGAGCATCGGTCAGGGCTTCCTCGCGCTCAAGGACTGGTCTGAGCGTGAGGGAGAAGGGCAGGATGCCGCTTCCATAGCCCGCCGCGCCAATGCCGTGTTCTCCAAGTTCAAGGAAGCCAAGGTCATGGTGAACCAGCCCGCGGCCATTCCCGGCCTCGGCACTTCCGCAGGCTTCGACTTCCGCCTCGAAGACCGCTCCGGCGTAGGCTATGAAGTGCTGACGCGGGCCTGTCAGACGCTTTTGGAGAACGCCCGCAAAAGTCCGCTTCTGGCAAATATCCGCCTCAACGCTACGGAAGACGCGCCTCGCCTGCGCCTTGAAGTGGACAGGGAGAAAGCCGGCATGTACAGCATCAATCTTGCGGAAGTGAATGAACTGCTGAACATCGCTTGGGGCGGCTCGTACTTCGATGACTTCATCCACAACAACCGCGTCAAGCGCGTCTATGCTCAGGGCGATGCCCAGTACCGCATGCGTCCTGACGACCTGCGCCTCTGGCATGTCCGCAACAGGCATGGCGAGATGATACCGCTCTCGGCCTTCGCTACGCTTTCGTGGACCTACGGCCCCACTCGCCTCCAGCGATACAACGCCTTCACAGCTCTGAACATCCTCGGGCAGGCCGCTCCCGGCGTATCCTCCGGTGAAGCCATGGCAGAGATGGAACGCCTTGCCGGCGAACTGCCGGACGGCATCGGCTTCGAGTGGTCGGGCATTTCCTATCAGGAAAAGGAATCCAACGCCCAGGCAGGCCCGCTGTACGCGCTTTCCATCCTCGTCATCTTCCTTGCGCTGGCCGCTCTTTATGAATCGTGGGTGGTGCCGTTCTCGGTGCTCCTGCTCGTTCCTGTGGGCGTGTTCGGCGCGCTTTCCGCCGCGTATCTGCGCGGCATGCAGAACGATATCTACTTCCAGGTGGCCATCCTTACCACCATCGGCCTTGCTTCGAAGAACGCCATCCTCATCGTGGAATTCGCCAAGGAACTCCGCGCGGCAGGCATGGATCTCTGGGAAGCCACGGTAAAAGCCTGCGAACTGCGTTTCCGCCCCATCATCATGACTTCCATGGCCTTCCTGCTGGGCGTCGTGCCGCTGGCCATCTCCACCGGCGCAGGCTCGGCCAGCCATAACTCCATCGGCACCGGCATCGTGGGAGGCACGGTCGTGGCCACGGTCCTGGGCGTGCTCTTCGTGCCAGTGTTCTTCTACTACATCATGCGCCTTGTGGAGAAGGTGAAGGGCAACGCTGAGAAGTGAT
>JAFQPD010000071.1 GCA_017411945.1 Mailhella sp. | reverse complement strand
GGGGAGCTTGAGGGGGAAGGGGAAAACATTTACAAATGTTTTCCCCTTGCCCCTCAAAAAACACCACATCTTCCTATGCCCAGAATACTTCTCCATGCCTGCTGTGGCCCGTGTTCGCTCATGCCTCTTTCTGCGTTGAAGGATGAGGGCTGGGAGCCCACGCTGTTCTGGTTCAATCCGAACATCCATCCGGCTGACGAGTGGCTGAAGCGGCGCGACGCCTTGCGCGAGGTGGCTGAAAAGTTTGATGTCCCTCTCATCGAGCAGGGAGATGTCCCTGACCCCGCCGAGTGGGTGCGCGGTCTTGGAGGGCAGACTGCCTTCGGGGAGAGGTGCGCTCTCTGCTACCGCCCGCGCATGCTGGCCGCGGCGGAGCTTGCCGCCGCGCAGGGCTTCGATGCCTTCACCAGCACGCTCCTTTATTCGAAGTACCAGAACCACGAGAGCATCATCCGGGAAGCGGAGCAGGGCGCGGCCCGTTTCGGCGCGGCCTTCCTGTACCGCGACTTCCGCCCCTTCTGGTGGGACGGCATCAATATGTCGAAGGAGCTGGGCATCTATCGTCAGAAGTGGTGCGGATGCATCCTGAGCATGAAGGAAGCCCTTGCTCAGCAGAAAGAAGCCGAGGAACGCAAGGCCGCGCAGAAGGCCGAACGTGCCGCCCGCCTTGCCGTCGAGGCCGAGGAACGCCGTCGGAAGAAAGAAGCCATTGCCGCCCGGCAGGCCGAAAAAGAGCAGAAACGGAAGGAAAGGCTGGAAAAGAAGGCCGCGGAAGCAGAACGCTCCTGAACAGAAAAAGCCCCTGCGATTTTCATCGTAAGGGCTTGATTTCTATGGAGCCGATTGTCAGATTTGAACTGACGACCTACTGATTACGAATCAGTTGCTCTACCAACTGAGCTAAATCGGCGCGTGAAGAATGTTTTTATGGATTTTCTTTGTCGATGTCAACATCGACGTGGGGATTTTCCATGAAGGGCACAGTTGCGGCCCTATGCCGTTCGAACCTCTGCTCATTTTGCCAGCGGGATGGTGAACACGAAGTGGCCTCCCGGGCCTTTTTCCGCCCGTATGCTTCCCCCGTGCCGTTCCACTATCTGTTTGCATATGGCCAGGCCGAGCCCGGTGGAGGAGGGGGCCAGCCGTTCCTTTTCCACGCGGTAGAAGCGTTCGAAGATGCGTTCCAGGTCTTCTTCGGGGATGCCGGGGCCCGTATCGGACACAGTGAACTCTCCCATGCCTTCGCGCGCTCTGCCAGTGATGGTGAGCGTGCTGCCTGCAGGGGCGTAGCGGCAGGCGTTTTCGAGCAGATTGCGGAAGACCTGCGTGATGTAGTGGGCATCCGCCTGGATGTTCATGGTGCGTTCGACCTGTATGTCCGTTTCGAGGCCGTGCTTTTCGAAAAGGGGCTGGCAGGAGTCCAGCGCGTCTTCAAGGATGAAGACGGCCCGTACGCAATCTGGCCTGAGCGGCACTGCGCCGGATTCCAGCTTCGAAAGGTGGAGCATGTCGTTCACCAGCAGGGCCATGTGCCGCGCGTTGCGCAGGATGACGCGGGTGAACTTCTGCCTGTCTTCGGTGTGGTGCGGCGGCAGGTCGAGCACGGTTTCGGCGAAGCCTATCACTGTGGTGAGCGGAGTGCGCAGTTCGTGGGCCACCTCTCCCATGAATTCTCTGCGGCGGCGGTTCAGGCGCACGAGGTCGCTGATATTGTGGAAGACTGCCACGGCATGGGGAGCCGACCGGCTTTCTTCGCCCTCCTTGAGGGGGGTGATGCGCACGTTGAGCACGGTATCTTCTCCCAGCGTGATGCGGAAGGCCGGGGAAGGATGCTTCTTGGGAAGGGCGTCGAGCAGGAAGGAATCCAGCATTCCGCGGAACGTGTCGCCGGGGACGACTTCGGAGGCGCGCAGTCCTTTCGCGCTCGTGGCGAAGAGGCGGCAGAACGAAGGGTTGGCCTTGAGTATGACGCCCTGCCTGTCCAGCACGATGATGGCGTCGTCGAGGCTGTCAAGGATGTTCTCCAGCGGCATGGGGGCCTGGCTGGAGCTGACCGGCAGGGGAGGCTGGTCCACGGTGAGGTCGGTGAGGCAGGAGCGGAGATCCGGAACGATGGAAGGGGCTTTCATGCGTCAGCTCCTGCAGCGGTAGCCGATGCCGCGCACGGTTTCGATGATGTCGGCGGCGTCTCCGAGGCGGGCGCGCAGGCGTTTGATGTGCGTGTCCACTGTGCGGTCGTAGCCTTCGTACTGGTAATCCCAGCTGGATTCGAGGAGTTCCTCGCGGGAGCAGACACAGCCCGGGCTGCTCATGAGCTTCTTCAGGAGGCTGAACTGGATGGCGGTGAGCTCAACGGGGATGTCGTTCACCGTGACTTTGTGGGCCTGCGGGTCGAGGCATACGCCGTGGCGGCGGAGAAGGCTGTCCTCATCTTCGGCAGGGGCGCGGCGGCGGAGCATGGCCTTCACGCGCAGGAGCAGTTCGCGGGTGTTGAAGGGTTTCACCACATAGTCGTCAGCGCCGAGCTCGAAGCCTACTATGCGGTCAATGTCGTCCCCCCGGGCCGTGAGCATGATGATGGGGATGTTTTCGGTGGCCCTGTCCTTGCCCAGTTCGCGGCACACGGCAAGGCCGTCCATGCGGGGGAGCATGACGTCGAGCAGGATGAGGGAAGGGCGGAGGCTGCGCGCCAGCTCGAGGGCGATCACGCCGTCGGAGGCTTCTGCGGTCTCGTATCCTTCGCGTTTCAGGTTGAAGACCAGAAGGTCCCGGATATCTGCTTCGTCGTCCACGACGAGTATGAGCTCGCTCATGATTCCCCCGGTGTCTGCACTGCGCCGCATGGCAGGTCCAGCCTTTGCCGTGCGGCCTTTTCTTGGAAGGCAACATGCCATAAACGGCAGCAAAAGAGAAGGCTGTCACCGAATTGTAACAAAACTGACGTCATGGAGTCACGCTTCAGCCGTATGTTCACTCTGCGCGAGGGGCAGCCACCCCTTGCGAATGAGCCGCCGCGCCTTAGTGGCTGAGACGCGAAGGCTGGCCCCCCTATACCCGCAGGGGGCGGACAGTCGGCCCGGGATCACCTTTCCATCCCGGGTCGATTTGCAGTTTTTGGGGCTTTTTGCACATTCTGGCGCAAATTGTCACAGAAACGTAATGTTTCAGCCGTGACAGAGCCGCCGCTTTTTTTTATACTTTACCGCAAATATAGCCGCAGGTCGGGCTCCCCATAGTGGGGGAACGCCGAAGTTCGCCCTGCGGCCCATACTACAAGGAGTTTTTCCATGATCAGGATAGGCATCAATGGTTTTGGCCGTATCGGCAGATATCTGCTTCGCGTCATGCACCTCTTCCCCCAGTGCGAAGTGGTCGTCATCAACGGCCACCGCGCCACTAACGAGGAAATGGCCTACCTGCTCAAGTACGATTCCGTGCACGGCCGCTTCCCCGGCAAGGTGCAGGCTACTGAGAACGGCCTGAAGATCGATGACGACGAGATCGCCATCACCCGCTGCGGCAAGGGCGAATGGAAGTGGGCCGACTACGGCGTCGACATCGTCGTCGAGACCTCCGGCACCCTGAAGACCCGCGAAGGCCTTGCCCTGCACATGGGCTGCGGCGCCAAGAAGGTCATCATCTCCGCTCCCTGCAAGGACGCCGACACCACCATCGTCATGGGCGTGAACGACAACGTGTACGATCCTGCCAAGCACGACGTCATCTCCGCCGCTTCCTGCACCACCAACTGCCTTGCCCCCGCCGTCAAGGTCCTCCACAATGAGTTCGGCATCCTGCACGGCCTCATGACCACCATCCACTCCTACACCATGAGCCAGCGTCTGCTCGACGGTACCCAGAAGGACCTTCGCCGCGGCCGCGCCGCCGGCCTCTCCATCATCCCCACCACCACCGGCGCCGCCAAGGCCGTGGGCCTCGTCATCCCTGAACTGAACGGCCTGCTCAACGGCGGCGCTCTTCGTGTGCCCACCCCCGACGTCTCCCTCGTCGACTTCACCTGCGAACTGAAGACCGAAGTCACCGCCCAGGAAGTCAACGCCGCCCTTAAGTACGCCTCCGAGACCTGGCTCTATGAAGCCCTCGGCTACTGCGACGAGCCCCTTGTCTCCATCGACTATGTGGGCGATACCCACGGCGGTACCGTGGACGCCTCCTTCACCACCGTCATGAACAAGACCATGCTCAAGATCGTGGTGTGGTACGACAACGAAGCCGGCTTCACCCATCAGCTCGGCCGCCTCATCCGCCT
>JAFQPD010000070.1 GCA_017411945.1 Mailhella sp. | reverse complement strand
GGAAGGAACTTTTCTGGAGAAAAGCTTCCTTCCCTTCCCCCACGCCCCCATCCCATCTTCCAAAGACTTTTAATTGATCAAGCCCCGCTGGTCGTTTGGCCGACGGGGCTTTTGCTATTCCGGCCATTGCCAGCCCATGGCGGAAATGGTAGACAGGCAGAAAGGGCAGAACGCCCGTACATCAGCACAGGACAACGTTCATGCAGCCAAAAATATCAGTCATCATCCCTGTTTATCATGTGGAAAAATATGTCGCGGCCTGCCTCGACAGCGTGCTTTCCCAGTCGTACCGGAACATCGAGGTCATCTGCGTGGACGACGGCGGCAAGGACGGCTCCCGCGCCATAGTGGACGCCTATGCCGCGAAGGACGGCCGCGTGAAGGTTCTGGACCTTGGCGGCAACAGGGGCATAGGCCCGGCCCGCAATGCCGGCATGGACGCCATGACGGGCGACTATTTCATCTTCCTCGATTCCGACGACCTGCTGGCCGAAAATGCCCTGCAGAACATGCATGAAGCCCTGATGCGCACCGGGGCGGACATGGTCACCGGCCGCTTCGAAGCCTTTCCCGATGAAGACCGCGCCGACCTCATCCATTCTGCCGGAACGCTGAACGAAACCTTCAGGCTCATGCATGAAGACGACGTGCAGGTCACCGTGCAGAACTACCAGCGCATGCTCGACTTCTCCTACGCCGTGGTGTGGGGCAAGCTCTTTTCCGCAGAATACATGCGCCGCAAGGGCATCCGCTTCCACGACAGCAGGATACTGCATGAAGACAAGGGCTTCTGGCTCAAGATCATCGGCAGCCTGCCGCATATCGCCTGCATCGGCGAACTCGTCACGCTGTACCGCATCCGTCCCAATTCCAGCATGACCAGCGCCACGAAAGAACAGAAAGCGCGCCGCAAGCAGGATATCCGCATCGCCGTGGAAGACGGCGTGGCCCACCTCTACAAGATGCACCCCGAAGCCCTTGCCCGCCAGCTCCATGAACTCACCCGAAGCCACCGCTCCTTCGCGCCCCAGCTGGAAACGCGCTACCTCGGCGGCCTTCTGCGCCTTCGCTGGTACAGGCACGAAAAGCTGGTGGAATTCTGCCGCGTGCAGATATACCGCGAGAAGGTGCTGCGCAGCGGCGTGAAGGAATACCGCCTCTTCGGCCTGTGCCTGCACAAGGACGAGAATCCCGCATAAGCCCCTTCTCCGCCTCTTGAAAATCCCCTGCATTAACGCAAAAATGCCTCGTTGACCGCGAGGCATTTCTTTTTCAGACCACCCATTTCCGCAGTGCCGCCGCAGGGGCGCGGAGCGCACCAAGGCGGCCTGCGAAATATGGGGGTCTGGGGGAGATTATCTCCCCCAGAAAATCTATCTTCCATAGCATATGTCCGAATCCATCTTCCAGCTCCACTCCGCTTTTTCTCCCATGGGCGACCAGCCTGCCGCCATCGACGAGCTGGTCTCGAATCTCGATGCCGGCATACGCGACCAGGTCCTGCTCGGCGTCACGGGTTCGGGCAAGACGTTCACCATGGCCAACGTCATCGCCCGCACCAACCGCCCCGCGCTCATCCTCGCCCACAACAAGACGCTGGCCGCCCAGCTCTACGGCGAGTTCCGCGCCCTGTTCCCGAAGAACGCGGTGGAATACTTCGTCAGCTATTACGACTACTACCAGCCAGAAGCCTACGTTCCTTCCTCGGACACCTATATCGAGAAAGACTCGGCCATCAACGACAACATCGACAAGCTGCGCCATGCCGCCACGCACGCCCTGCTCACGCGGCGCGACGTCATCATCGTGGCCTCTGTCTCCTGCATCTATGGCCTCGGCTCGCCGGAGTACTACGCTCGGCTCATCATCCCGGTGGAAGAAGGGCAGAACGTCTCCATGGAGAGCATCATCGGCCGCCTCGTGGACATACAGTACACCCGCAACGACTACGACTTCCACCGAGGCACCTTCCGCGTGCGCGGCGACGTGCTGGAGATAATCCCCGCCTACGAAGACGAGAAGGCCCTGCACATCGAGTTCTTCGGCGACGAGATAGACGCCATACGCGAGATAGACCCGCTCACCGGAGAGGTGCTGGGCCGCGTGCCCAAAACTGTCATCTACCCGGCCAGCCACTACGTTTCCGACCGCGACAACCTCATCCGCGCCATGGGCGACATACGCGACGAACTGCGCGAACGCCTCATCGAGTTCCAGGGCTCGAACCGCCTGCTCGAAGCCCAGCGCCTCGAACAGCGCACCCAGCTCGACCTTGAGATGATGGAAGAGCTCGGCTACTGCAACGGCATCGAGAACTACTCCCGCCACCTCGACGGCCGCGTGCAGGGGCAGCCGCCCGCCACGCTGCTCGACTATTTCCCCAAGGATTTCCTGCTCTTCGTGGACGAATCGCACATGAGCATCCCTCAGGTAGGGGCCATGTTCAAAGGCGACCGCTCGCGCAAGAACACGCTGGTGGACTACGGCTTCCGCCTGCCCTCGGCTCTGGACAACCGCCCCCTGCAGTTCGCGGAATTCGAGGAACGCATAGGCCAGAGCATCTTCGTTTCGGCCACGCCGGGCCGCTGGGAACTGGACCGCTCCGCCGGGCTCGTGGTGGAACAGGTCATCCGCCCCACAGGACTGGTGGACCCGCCCGTGGAGATACGCCCCGTGAAGGGCCAGATGGACGACCTGCTTGGCGAATGCAAGGCCCGCGCGGCCCGGGGCGAGCGCGTGCTCGTCACCACGCTGACCAAGCGCATGGCCGAAGACCTCACGGAATATTTCAACGAGATGGGCGTTTCCTCGCGCTACCTCCATTCGGACATCGACACCCTTGAGCGCATAGCCATCATCAAGGCCCTGCGCGCCAAGGAATTCGACGTGCTGGTGGGCATCAACCTCCTGCGCGAAGGTCTCGACATCCCGGAAGTTTCGCTCGTGGCCATACTCGATGCAGACAAGGAAGGCTTCCTGCGCTCCACCGGCGCGCTCATACAGACCTTCGGCCGAGCCGCTCGAAACGCCGGGGGCCGCGTCATCCTCTATGCCGACAGAGTGACGGCCTCCATGAAGGCCGCCATGGACGAGACCGAACGCCGCCGCGCCAAGCAGCTGGCCTACAACGAAGAGCACGGCATCGAGCCGAAGACTATCCTGAAATCCCTCGAAAATCCGCTGGACAATCTTTACGGGAAGGACGAAGAAGGGAAGACCAAGCGCGGCAAGAGCAAGGCCGACGCCCGTGCCGACAAAGGCAAGGGGCGCGGGAAGAAAAAGGAAGCCGCGCCCGAAGCTCCGGCCCCGCAGAGCCCGGCCGACATCGCCAAGCTCATCACCGAGCTCGAAAAGGCCATGCGCGCCGCCGCCAAACAGCTCGAATTCGAGCAGGCCGCCGAGTACCGCGACAGGATAAAAGCTTTGAAGGAAAGACTTTACCTGAGTGGCGAAGAAAATCTTCCCTAACCCCGCCGGAGGCGCCGCGCGCAGCGCGGTTGGAGAGACGAGCCCGCGCCGACTGGAAGTCGGCATCTTAGGCGGGCGAGGAACGGTTGAGGTCACAGCGAAGCGCCGCCGAGAGGGCCAAAGGCCCGTGAGGCGCGATTCGGTCAGGCCTGTGCCCGAAGGACTCTTTGGCCGACTGGAAAGCCGGCCTGCCTTTAGCGGATTTCCGGCAGGAAATCCAAGACAGAGAATCATTCACCATGGACCATAAGAAAAACTTCCTCAGCGGCATGCGCGACGGCATTCCCATCGCGCTGGGTTATTTCGCCGTGTCGTTCTCTCTGGGCATCGCCTGCCGCAACATAGGCATGACGGCAGTCGAATCCACGGTCATGAGCCTGACCAACCTCACCTCGGCGGGCGAGTTCGCCGCGCTGAGCATCATCGTGGCAGGCGCGGGCTACTGGGAGATGGCTCTTTCCCAGCTGGTCATCAACCTGCGCTACATGCTCATGTCGGCGGCCCTTTCGCAGAAGCTGGCCCCGGAAACGCCGTTCTATCATCGGCTCCTTGTGGGCTACGGCGTGACGGACGAGATATTCGGCATATCCGTCAACGTGCCGGGCAGGCTGGACCCGTTCTACACCTACGGGGCGGTGGCCGTGGCTTCGCCCGGCTGGGCCCTGGGCACATGCCTCGGCGTTGTGCTGGGCAACGTGCTCCCGGACCGCGTGGTGGTGGCCCTCAGCGTGGCCCTGTACGGCATGTTCCTTGCCATCGTGGTGCCTCCGGCGAAGAAGGACAGGGTGCTCGCCCTTCTGGTGCTGGCCTCCATGGCGGCAAGCTGGGCCTTCCCGCTAGTCCCCTTCCTCGCAGGCATTTCCGGCGGCATGAAGATCATCATCCTCACGGTGCTGATCTCCGCCGTCGCCGCAGTGCTCTTCCCCGTGCATGAAGAAAAGGGCGAAACAGCCGAAGCGGAGCCCTGCCATGAGTGAGACCTATATCTACATAGCCGTCATGGCAGTGGTCACCTACCTCATCCGCGTCCTTCCGCTCACGCTCATACGCCGCGAGATAAAGAACGTCACCCTGCGCTCCTTCCTCTACTATGTGCCCTATGTCACCCTCTCGGTGATGACCTTCCCGGCCATGATGGAATCCACCGGCTCCCAGTGGTCCGGCCTCGCCGCCTTCGCCGCCGCCGTCCTGCTCGCCTGGCGCGGCTTCAGCCTGTTCAGCGTGGCCGTGGCCGCCTGCGTGCTGGTCTTCGTGATAGAGCTGTTTATCTGTTAGGATAGTTGAGAAGATATGAGGGGGCGGAGGAAACCTTCTGAAGAAGGTTCTCCTCCGCCCCCTCAAACTCCCCCACCACCTTCCAAGACTTTTTATTTGGAAAAGTTTGAAGGGAAAAATGTGAACGAAAGCCCCGCCAGTCAAAAGACCAGCGGGGCTTCATCAATTAAAAGTCTTTGGAAGATGGGATGGGGGTTCGGGGGAAGGGAAGGAAGCTTTTCTACAGAAATCATACGTTGAGTATGAATACGTCCGATAAGATCCATAACTAGCACGAATTATAGACTTTTATTTTGAAGAGCGTCTTTCCAAGTCCTGTAAAATCCGCTTGAATCCCTAAAAATTGTGAGTACAATTGAGAGTATCGAAAAACACGATACTCGCACCTAGCCGAGGATGAGCCGGGCCTATTGTCCAGCTACGTCCAAGGGGTATCATGATACGAGGTGCAGGACAAGGAGCTCACATGCCTCTTACCGATGTATTTATTCGCAGTCTGAAACCGCTCGAGAAGCCGTATAAGCATTTCGACGGTGGAGGGCTTCATATCCATGTCACGCCGAACGGGAGTAAGCTCTGGCGTATGTCCT
>JAFQPD010000069.1 GCA_017411945.1 Mailhella sp. | reverse complement strand
TTGCATCCGACACAGGCCTCTCAGGAATATGGGGGTTCGGGGGAGATTATCTCCCCCGAAAAATCTTACAACCCCACCTCTTCCTTCCATTTGGCGAAGTCGGCGCGGCCGCGGTCGGACATTTCAGCTTTGCGGGCCTTTTTCTTGGTGCGTTCTTCGAGTTCAGGCATGAGGCCGAAGTGGATGTTGGACGGCACGAAGTTCTTGATGGGCGTGGTGCGCAGATGCGTCATGAGGGCGCCGAGAGCAGTAGTCTGCGGCGGCAGGGGCAGTTCGCGGCCCTGAGCGCGAGCGGCAAGGAGCAGGCCGAGCCAGAGACCGCAGGCGGCGGATTCCACATAGCCTTCCACTCCGGTTATCTGGCCGGCGAGATGCACGCTGGGACGCATTTTGAGAGAAAGGTCGTGGTCAAGACATTCGGGCGCGTTCACATAGGTGTTGCGATGCACGCTGCCGAAGCGCAGGAACTCGGCCTCGGCAAGGCCGGGCACGAGGCGGAAAACTTTGTCCTGTGCGCCGTAGGTCATCTTGGTCTGGCAGCCCACGAGGTTGAAGGACGTGCGCTCTGCGTTCTCGGCACGGAGCTGGAGCAGGGCGTAGGGGCGGCGGCCGGTGCGGGGGTCGGTGAAGCCCACGGGCTTGAGCGGGCCGAAGGTCAGGGTGCGCTCGCCGCGGTCGGCAAGGGCTTCGATGGGCATGCAGCCTTCGAAGTGCACTTCCTTCTCGAAATCATGGGAGGGCACGCGCTCGGCTTCGAGCAGGGCCTTGTAGAAAGCCTCGTACTCGGCGCGGGTCATGGGGCAGTTGAGATAGTCGCCGTCGCTCTCAGAAGGAGCGGTCATGGTTTCCATGGGCTTGTCGAGCATGGGGGCGTCGTCGGAGTAGGGCGGGGGGGCGTCGTTGCCGTAGCGGGAGCCGCGGAAGGCGATGCTCATGTCCACAGAGTCGGCGCGCACGATGGGGGCGATGGCGTCGTAGAAGTAGAGCCGGGAGGGGCCGCCGTCTGCCGAGATGACATCGGCGAGGGAGGCGGCAAGGTTCTCGGAGACGAGTGGGCCGGCCGCGAGGATGACAGTCTTCTCTTCGAGGGCCGGATCGTCGAGGCTGGCTATCTGGCGGCGCACCAGCGTGATGAGGGGCTCTTCTTCGACCCTCTGAGTGAGTCGCCGGCTGAAGATCTCGCGGTCCACGGCAAGGGCTTTGCCTGCGGGCACGGAGCAGGTCTCGGCTATGGCCATGACTTCACTGCCCAGCTCGCGCATCTCCTGCTTGAGCAGGCCTACGCCGGAGCCTTGGACGTCGTTGGAGCGGAAGGAATTGGAGCAGACCAGTTCGCCGAGGCCTTCGCTGACGTGTGCGGGCGAGAAGGCTGCGGGCTTCTGCTCGTAAAGGGTGCTGGGCAGGCCGGCGCGGGCCAGCGCGAGGGCGCATTCACAGCCGGCGAGGCCGCCGCCTATGATGACGAACTGATTTGCGGAAATATCCATGACAGGCTCCAGTGCGTGATTTGCAGGGCAGAGGCAGGAGGGCACCCGGCCCCTGCCCGCCGTGGCATGGTAATGGAAGATGCTCCCAAAGTCATCTTTTATGTCCGGGATGCTGAAATGTTCTTTTTTTCTCGGCAAAAATCTCCGTATGTGCTTGACAGGAACTGCCGGGGCTTCTTATGAAAAGTGTTGATTGACATTGACCCAGCGGAGAGGCGCGGCCTCTTCTGAACCTTATCCATAAATTCAACTCAATTGGAGATTCGTATGTCCATGGAAAAACAGCGTACCTACGCCCTTGTGGGCACCGGCGGCTGCGGCAAGACCTCTCTTGCCGAAATGCTTCTCTTCCAGGCCGGTATCATCAACCGCCTTGGCGCCATTGAAGAAGGCACCACGGCCCTGGACTACGAACCTGAAGAAATCAAGCGCCGCGGCTCCATCCAGCCCGGTTTCGCCTCCTTCGACTGGCAGGGCGTCCATCATAACCTCATCGACATCCCCGGCGACCCCAACTTCTCCGGCGACATCGACTGGCTTCTCTCTGCCGCCGACAGCGCCGTGGTCGTGGTCGACGCCGTTGACGGCGTGCGCCCCCAGATGCGCCGCGTGTGGAAGAGCGTGAAGGCCGCCGGCCTTCCCGTCATCGCCGTGGTCACCAAGATGGACCGTGAACGCGCCGACTTCGACGGCGCTCTGAACAGTCTTACCCAGCAGCTCGGCGTCCGCCCCGTCGTGTTCTACCTGCCCATCCTTGAGAACGAGCAGTTCGTGGGCGTTGTGGACATCTTCGCCGGCAAGGCCTTCCGCTTTGGCGAAAACGGTGCCACCACCGAAATGCCCATCCCCGCTGATCTTGAAGACGAAGCCATCCTGCTCCGCGACACCTCCGTTGAAAACATCGCCTCTTCTGACGAAGACCTGATGAACAGCTACCTTGAAGAAGGCACCCTGACTGCTGAAGAGATCGCCCTCGGCCTGCGCAAGGGCGTCGTTTCCGGCGAAATCGTGCCCGTGCTCGCCGCTTCCTCCATGAACAACACCGGCGGCCGCCGTCTGCTCAACGAGATCAACGCCCTCATGCCTTCCCCTGCCGACCGTCCCGCCGTTCTCGGCAAGGACGCTTCCGAGCTTGCCGCCGATGCCGAAGGCCCCGCCACCTGCCTGGTGTTCCGTTCCATGAACGACGCCTTCTCCGGCCAGGTGAACATGATCCGCGTGCTGTCCGGCACCATTTCTTCCGACAGCACCCTTAAGAATATGCGCACCGGCGAAATGGAACGCCTCGGCTCTCTCATCTATGTGAACGGCAAGAACCAGACTCCCTGCAAGGACGTGCTCGGCCCTGGTGCCATCGTGGGCGTTGCCAAGCTGAAGTCCACCCGCACCGGCGACACCCTCGGCGAAGAAAAGTCTTCCTTCGAAGCCGAACTTCCCGAACTTCCCGCCCAGCTCATCTCCTTCGCCCTCGCTCCCAAGCAGAAGGGCGACGAAGACAAGGTGTTCGCCGCTGTGCAGAAGCTCCTCGACGAAGA
>JAFQPD010000068.1 GCA_017411945.1 Mailhella sp. | reverse complement strand
TAAAAACAAAAAAAGGTAGTCCAACTGCCTTCATCCTCAGGAGTGAGATATGTCTGTTAAAGTGAGAATGACCCGCTCTGGTTCCAAGAAGCGTCCCTTCTACCGCATCGTGGCTATCAACAGCGATTCCCGTCGCGACGGTCGCCCGCTGGACTTCATCGGCCACTACAACCCCTGCACCAACCCCGGCACCCTGAGCATCGACACCGAAAAGCTCAACGCCTGGATTGAAAAGGGCGCCGAAATGACCGACACCGTGCGCACCCTCGTCAAGAAGCTCGGCAAGTAAGAACTTCTTCGACAATGTCTCGATTTCCCATCACTGCCTTGCGGTTGATGGGTTTTCGAGTTTAAACATTATTCCATAAAACAAGGCATGCCGGGCCGTTGCCGCTCTCTGCATGAGCGAGAAGCGATGGCTCGCCGGCATGCCGAAAGACTTTGGGACGAGGCCAGGACCAGCGCGGAAGATGACTGCCTGACCTCCTCTCCCTTTTCGAGAGGAGGCTCTTCATGTTCAGGAAATTCAGCGTCGCAGAAGCGCGGAACCTTATTGCCCTCGCCATACCTGTCTATCTCGGGCAGATAGCGCAGATCGCCATGTCCTTCGTGGACACCGTGGTCGCCGGCCAGTCCTCCGCCGTGGACATGGCGGCCGTAGCCGTGGCCACGTCCTTCTGGATACCCGGCATCATGTTCGGACAGGGCCTCATCATGGCCCTCACGCCTCTGGTGGCGCAGTCCATCGGCGCAGGCGACAGGAAGCAGAGCGCACATTTCCTGCGGCAGGGGCTCTGGCTGGCCGCTGTCATCTCGGCCCTGCTCATGGCTCTGTTCAGTGCCATTGCCCATACCCTGCCCTCATGGGGCACCATGGACGCCGTCATGGCGCGGAAGACATCGGAATACCTGTTCGCCATACTCTGGGGCGTGCCCGCGCTCATGTTCTTCTGCGTGCAGCGATGCTTCCTTGAAGGCCACGGGCAGACGCGCCCGGCCATGGTGGCGGGCTTCATAGGGCTTGCGCTGAACATACCGCTGAACATCATCTTCGTTTTCGGCAAGTTCGGGCTCCCGGCCATGGGCGCGGCAGGCTGCGGCGTGGCCACGGCCATACTGTTCTGCTTCATGGCGGCCTCTCTCGTATTCTTCGTGCGGCGCACGGACAGCCGCGCACTGCGCATGGAATCGCCCCGCATGGCCGTTCTGGCTCGCGTGGCGCGCATCGGCCTGCCCGGGGCTTTCACCATGCTCAATGAATGCGCGG
This sequence comes from Mailhella sp., assembly GCA_017411945.1. GTDB lineage: Bacteria > Desulfobacterota > Desulfovibrionia > Desulfovibrionales > Desulfovibrionaceae > Mailhella. The sequence goes on along the minus strand of JAFQPD010000068.1, from coordinate 5,310 downwards.
CCTTCGCGCTCATCGCCCTGCTGGTCGCTCCTCTGGGCGTCGTGACCGTGGCCGGCAACCAGATAGCCATGAACGTGAGCGCATTCCTCTGGATGTGCCCCTTCTCCATCGGTTCGGCATCGACCATCCGCGTGGGCACGCTTCTCGGCGCAGGCGATATGCATGGGGCAAGGAACGCACGGCGCACGGCTCTGTTCATGACGCTCTGCCTCTCCTGCGTGCTGTCCGTCGTCATCTACTTCTCCCGCTTCCACCTGGCCGCTCTGTACAACAGCGATCCTGCCGTCATACAGATGGCAGGCCTGCTCCTGCTCTGCGAGGTCTTCTACCAGTTCCCGGACGGAGTACAGACCAATACCCTCTGCGCCCTCCGCGGCTGGAACGACACCCGCGCCATATTCCTCATCTCCTTCCTCGCCTACTGGGTGATAAGCCTGCCGCTGGGATGGGTGCTCTGCATGACGGACCTGCTCTGGCCTGAACCTCTGGGCGTTCTGGGCTTCTGGATCGCGCTGAACTTCGGCCTTTCCATAGCCGGCCTGCTCTACATACTCCGAGTCCGCCATCTGGAGGCCCTGCCTCTGGAAGCCATGAAGCGGAAGATAGGAAAATAGCCGGATACGCAAAACGGGCCGCCGACATATGTCAGCGGCCCGTTTTCAGTCCATGGAAAGGCTGATTACTTCACGGCATCCTTGAGAGCCTTGCCGGGAAGGAACTTCACGACAGAGCAGGAAGGGATCTCGATCTTTTCGTTGGTGCGGGGGTTGCGGCCGGTGCGAGGGGCACGCTTCACGACCTTGAAGCTGCCGAAGCCCATCAGGGTGATGGAGTCGCCGGAAGCAAGGCATTCCGTGATGGCCGAAATGACAGCATCAAGAGCTTTTTCGGATTTGACTTTGGTTTCAAGGCCGCTCTTGGCGTAGATCTTTTCGACCAATTCAGCTTTCGTCATGTTCTCTCTCCCAAAAAGTTATTAGCTCCGTTGTGGAAGCCCTTTTTCAGTAGAATGAGAACCCCATCATGTCAAGCTAGCTATAATAAAGAAATCAAAAATTTATGGTGAAGTTATACTGGTCGAACAAGTCATTGTCGACAGTTTTTAGAGCTGAAAATCCCCGCAAAGCCATGTGCCGCAATGCTTCGGAGCTACGCGGCTCTCCTGCGGCGTTCACTAAGATTGATCCATGTCAGTTCGTGCTTGTTGCAGGAAAGGTGGATGACCTCTGAGCCGGGGATTTCACGGAAAGCCTGCACGATGGCATGGTCGGTCGCGCCCTGAAGCTTGAGGGTGCATACGAAGTTCTCAGCGGCGTCGGCTTCCATCCAGTGCTTCACCGTGCCGAGCAGGCGTTCGGGGTAGCAGGCCATGTCGGAGAAGAGCCAGTCTACGCGGCCGGTGTCCTTCGGCTCGAGCCCGAAGCCGGAGCCGATGTGATGATCCACGCCGGGCATGGCGGCCACTTTCGCATCGAGAGGGGCTTTGTCGATACTGTAGACCCGTGCGCCCATGCTGGCGAGCACCCACGTCCAGCCGCCGGGAGCCGCACCAAGGTCGAGGCAGAGCTCGCCAGGCTTCGGCCCCTGCCCCAGAAGGGTGAAGGTCTCCCAGAGCTTGAGGTAGGCGCGGCTCGGCGGGTTCAGCTTGTCTTCCTCGAAGTTCACCTCGCCGTCGGCAAAGGCGGAACTGCACTTGGCGGACACAAGCAGGGTATCGCGGTCCCACAGCGTCCATGACCCCAGAGGGGATGTGGGAGCAGGAGCGCCGAAGGCGAGAGGCTTCGCCTTCACCGGAGGCAGCTGCTCTTCGATGAGGGCAGCACGGCGGTGGAAGTCCACAGAATGGAGCTTCCAGTTGCGCTGTATGGACTTCAGGGTGCGCACAGCTTCGCCCACAGAGGCTATGGGCTGGAAGAAAGGCTCGAGCCAGATATTCTGCGCCCATGCGGAGCGGAACAGGCCGTCCGCCAGCACGAGGCGTTCCTTCACTTCGCGCACATGCACGCCGTTCAGGGCCAGTTCGTCCAAAAGGTCGCGCTCGAATCCGCGCGCCGCAAGATAGACGACCATGGGCTTATTTGACATTGGGGAACAGCTCCTTGGACATTTCGCGCAGCTTGAACTTCTGCACCTTGCCGTTGCCGGTGCGGGGGAAGTCGTCCACTACTGCAACATAGCGGGGGATCTTATGCCAGGCTATGCGGCCGCGGCAGAATTCTCGCACGTCTTCAGGCTTCAGGGCGGCCCCCTCATGCACCATGATGAAGGCGGCTATCTCTTCGCCGTAGCGGTGCGAGGGTATGCCCAGCACCTGCACGTCGCGCACGGAGGGCATCCCCAGCAGAAATTCCTCTATCTCGCGGGGGTAGATGTTCTCGCCGCCTCGCACTATCATATCCTTGATGCGGCCGGTGATGCGCAGGTAGCCTTCCTCGTCCACAGTGCCGAGGTCCCCGGTACGGAGCCAGCCCTCGGAGTCGACAGTCTCGGCCGTGGCTTCGGGCATATTGAAATAGCCCTTCATCACATGGTAGCCGCGGGTGCATATCTCGCCCTGTTCTCCCGGAGCAACGGGCTTGCGAGTGACAGGGTCCCGCAGTTCCATTTCGATGCCGCCGAGCACTCGCCCGACGGAGCGGAAGCGATGCTCCTCACTTTCCGCCATGCCGGTCATGGTGATGGCGGGGGAAGTCTCGGTCTGGCCGTAGGGGATGACTATGGCCTTCATGCCCATGCGCTCCATCACCTCGCGCACCAGCGGCTCAGGGCAGACAGAGCCCGACATGAGGCCGAAGCGAAGGGAGGAGAAATCGTACTGGCTGAAACGGCGATGCCCGAGGATGGATATATAGGTAGAAGGCACGCCGTAGATGCCTGTGCACTTCTCGTCCTGTATGGCTCCCATCACGCGCTCCGGCGAGAAGGACTCGAGTATGACCATGGCGGCGCCGCTGGATACGCAGCCCAGCACGCCCAGCACGCAGCCCATGCAGTGGAACAGCGGCAGAGGGATGACCAGCTTGTCCTGCTCGGTCATCTCCTGGCGTTCGGCCACGGCGCGGCCGTTGTTGCCTATGCCCACATGGGAAAGCATGACGCCCTTGGGGAAGCCGGTAGTGCCGGAGGTGTACTGCATGTTCACCACGTCGTGCGGCTTCACCTGGGCTTCGCGGGCCTTGTAGTCCTCCACGGAAACCTCGCCAGCGCGGGCGAGTATGTCGCCCATGGTGATGATGCCCGGATGAGGCATGTTCCGCAGGCTCATGACGCGGCGCAGATGGGGGAACTTGTCGCAATGCAGTTCGCCGGGCGCCGCCTCTTCCAGGCCGGGAATGACGCGATAGAGCGCGGCCACGTAGTCGTAGTCGAGGAAGCCGTCGATGCAGCAGAAATTTTCACACTCCGACTGGCGGATGAGATATTCCAGTTCGCTGTCGCGGTAATTGGTGTTCACGGCCACGAGCGTGGCGCCGATACGGGCGGTGGCGAACATCATGCACACCCAGTACGGCACGTTGGTGGCCCAGAGCGCGATCTTTTCACCGGGCTCTATGCCCAGTGCCATCAGGCCTCGTGCAATCCTGTCGACAGTGGCGGCAAACTCGCTCCACGTCTGCCGGAAATCGTGGCCCACATAGATGAGGGCCTCTCGGTCAGGAAAACGGGCTACGGTCTCATCCAGCATCTGACCGAGCGTACGTTCCTGAAGGGTAAAATCTGACATATCCGTTCCTTTGCATAAGTACGCGGAAAAACCGGGGCAGCATCGGGCCAAGGCCCAACGCCCCTCTGGGAGCAGACTTTCAACGAAAGTTCCCCGGTCGGATGGCCCTTTCCGCTCCTTCCCGCCTCGGCAATTGAGATACGCGCCGCGGCTGGAAGAACATGCGAAAACCTCTCTGGGCCGTCTCCTAGCCCCCGATACTATGTCATTGTTAAGCCTTTCTCAAGAAAAAATGCGGCACTCCGGTCGGGCCGGAGAAGAAAAAAGGCTTTTTGAACCAGAGGTTACGGCTTTTATTCACGGATAGCTCTCCCGCAGACCCTTTTCTCCTGGCCGGCCGGCCCCCCGCCCGACGGCAAGCTTGACTATATAAAGATAGACTGATATATTGATTAGCTCAATTTTGCTACTTACCTATTCCGAGAACCTATGAAAGCACTTCGCTACCTCAAGGCACTGGCGGACGAAACGCGGCTTCGGCTGGCTCTGGTGCTTTTCCACTACGAACTTTCGGTCAACGAACTGGTCGCCCTTCTGAGCATGGGGCAGTCGCGCATCTCACGGCACCTCAAGATACTCACCGAGGCCGGCCTGCTCCACTCCCGCCGCGACGGCCTGTGGGTGTTCTACTCCGCCGAGCCGGAAGGCCCGGGGCATGAATTCCTCAAGTCCGTCATGCCCCATATGCTCGACGACGAAGCCGGCCGCGCCGACCTCGACTCCGCCGCCCGCATCATCGAAGAGCGCACCATGAAGACGCGGCAGTTCTTCAATGAGATAGCCGACGACTGGGACGAGATGAACCGCGAGATACTCGGCGAGTTCTCCCTGCCTGAAGTCATCCTGAAGGCTGTGCCCGACAACTGCGGCGTGGCCGCCGACCTCGGCTGCGGCACCGGCGAAGTTCTGGAGCATCTGCGCGGAGCCTGCCGCGAACTCATAGGCGTGGACGGTTCGCCCCGCATGCTGGAGCTGGCGCGCCGCCGCTTCGACGAACACATGGACGGCATTTCCCTGCGCATAGGCGAGCTGGACCACCTGCCCCTGCGCGACGGCGAGGCCGATTTCATCTGCATCAACCTTGTGCTCCACCATCTTTCCCGCCCCTCGGCGGCGCTGGGCGAAATAGCCCGCGTGCTGAACCCCGGCGGGCTCGTGCTGATCACGGACTTCGACCAGCACCTGCAGGAAAACATGCGCACCAGCTACGGCGACCGCTGGCTCGGCTTCTCGCTGGACGACATGAGCTCCGCCATGGAGCGGGCCGGACTCACCATCGCGGACTACCGCCGCCAGCCTGTGAAGAAGGACCTCGCCCTGCATCTCATCCTTGCCAAGAAGTCGGCCCCCAGGGCCTGACCCATTTTTCTACCCAAAACCTTTCTGGAGAAGTTATGTCCGCTAAAGAACTCGATCTTTCCCTCATGAACAAAGTGGCCGACCTCAGCCTTGCCGACTTCGGCAAGAAGGAGATGCAGCTTTCCGAACGCGAAATGCCCGGCCTCATGGAACTCATCAAACGCTACGGCGACGAAAAGCCCCTCAAGGGCCTCAAGGTGAGCGGCTCCCTGCACATGACCATCCAG
>JAFQPD010000067.1 GCA_017411945.1 Mailhella sp. | reverse complement strand
GACATCATCACGGCCATCAAGGTCCTCGTGACCATGAAGGACTCCAACGGCGCTCCCGATGATATCGACCATCTGGGCAACCGCCGCGTGCGTCTGGTGGGCGAACTGGTGGAAACCCAGTACCGCATCGGCCTTGTGCGCATGGAACGCGCCATCAAGGAACGCATGAGCATTCAGGAAGTCGCCTCCCTGATGCCTCACGACCTTATCAATCCCAAGCCGGTGGCCGCCGTGCTGAAGGAATTCTTCGGTACGTCCCAGCTTTCCCAGTTCATGGACCAGACCAACTCCCTGTCGGAAGTGACCCACAAGCGTCGTCTTTCCGCTCTGGGCCCCGGCGGTCTCACCCGTGAACGCGCCGGCTTCGAAGTGCGAGACGTCCATACCTCTCACTACGGCCGCATCTGCCCCATCGAAACTCCTGAAGGCCCGAACATCGGTCTTATCGTTTCGCTGACCACCTACGCCAAGGTGAACGAGTACGGCTTCATCGAGACTCCCTATCGCGTGGTGCGTGAAGGCCGCAAGACCGAAGAGATAGTGCATCTCGACGCTTCCTGCGAAAAGGACCAGATCATCGCTCAGGCCAACGCTCCCGTGGACGCCGAAGGCCGCTTCACCGAAGAGAACATGACTGTTCGCTCCACCGGCGGCGACGTGCTCATGGCTACCCGCGATGAAGTCACCCTGCAGGACATCTCTCCCAGCCAGATGGTCTCCATCTCCGCTGCGCTGATCCCCTTCCTCGAACACGACGACGCCAACCGCGCCCTCATGGGTTCGAACATGCAGCGCCAGGCCGTTCCGCTCCTGCGCTCCGAACGCCCCCTCGTGGGCACCGGCATGGAATACGACGTGGCCCGCGACTCCGGCGCCTGTCTCCTCGCTGAAGGCGACGGCGTGGTCCGCTACGCCGATGCCGAGCGCGTCATCGTAGCTTACGACAACCTTTATCTGGAAGACCGCGGCGGCGTTCGCAGCTACGATCTCCTGAAGTACCACAAGTCCAACCAGAACTCCTGCTTCGGCCAGAAGCCCACCTGCTTCCCCGGTCAGCGCGTGAAGAAGAACGACGTGCTTGCCGACGGCCCCGGCATCGAGAACGGCGAGCTTGCCCTCGGCAAGAACCTCGTCGTGGCCTTCATGCCCTGGTGCGGCTTCAACTACGAAGACGCCGTCCTCATCTCCGAACGCGCCGTTCGCGACGATATCTATACGTCCATCCACATCGAAGAGTTCGAAGTGGCCGCCCGCGACACCAAGCTCGGACCTGAGGAAATCACCCGCGACATCCCCAACGTGGGCGACGACATGCTTCACAACCTCGACGCCAGCGGCGTTATCCGCATCGGTGCCTCCGTGAAGCCTGACGACATCCTCGTCGGCAAGATCACCCCCAAGGGCGAGACCCAGCTCACTCCCGAAGAGAAGCTGCTCCGCGCCATCTTCGGCGACAAGGCCCGCGACGTGAAGAACACCTCCCTCAAGGTGCCCCCGGGCATCGAAGGCACCGTCATCGACGTCAAGGTGTTCAACCGCCGCTCCGGTGAAAAGGACGACCGCACCCGCGAGATCGAAGCCTACGAGATCGCCAAGCTCGACCGCAAGGAAATGGACCATGTCCGCGCCCTGACCGAGCGTACCCGCGAGCGTATGCGTCCCCTCATGGAAGGTCAGATCCTCGCCGTGGAAGTGCCCGGCAAGCGCAAGGGTGAAGTCCTCGCCGAAGCCGGCGCCGAGTTCACCTGGGAAGTGATGCAGGAACTTCCTCTCAAGAAGCTCGAAGGTCTGCTCCGCAACAAGGAGATCGACGAGCAGGTCGTTGAAATGGTCGCCGCGTACGACCGCCAGCTCGCCGTCATCAAGAAGCTCTACGACGCCAAGCGCGACAAGGCTACAGAAGGCGACGATCTGCCTCCCGGCGTCATCAAGATGGTCAAGGTCCATATCGCCATCAAGCGTAAGCTTTCCGTGGGCGACAAAATGGCCGGCCGCCATGGTAACAAGGGCGTGGTCTCCATGATTCTGCCCGAAGAAGACATGCCCTTCTTCAAGGACGGCCGTCCCGTGGACGTCGTGCTGAACCCCCTGGGCGTGCCTTCTCGAATGAACATCGGCCAGATCATGGAAACGCATCTGGGCTGGGCCGCCAAGGAACTTGGCCGCCAGCTCGCCGAAATGGTGGACGGCGGCACCGCCATGGAGACCATCCGTGCTGAAGTGAAGGACATCTTCGCCGCCGATCTCCCCGCCGCCCGTGCCGACGGCATGACCATCGACGAACTCGTGGACAGCATGGACGACGATACTCTCCGCAAGGCCGTTCTCGGCCTCCGCAAGGGCATCATCACCAAGACCCCCGTGTTCGACGGCGCCGAAGAAGATCAGATCTGGTCCTGGCTGGAGCGCGCCGGCCTGCCTAACGACGGCAAGACCGTGCTTTACGACGGCCGCACCGGCGAACCCTTCGCCAACCGCGTGACCACCGGCGTGATGTACTACCTCAAGCTGCATCACCTTGTTGACGAAAAGATCCACGCCCGTTCCACCGGCCCCTACAGCCTCGTCACCCAGCAGCCTCTGGGCGGCAAGGCCCAGTTCGGCGGCCAGCGTCTCGGTGAAATGGAAGTGTGGGCCCTCGAAGGCTACGGTGCCTCCTACCTCCTGCAGGAGTTCCTCACCGTCAAGTCCGACGACGTGGCCGGCCGCGTGAAGATGTACGAAAAGATCGTGAAGGGCGATAACTTCCTCGAAGCCGGTCTGCCCGAATCCTTCAACGTTCTGGTCAAGGAACTCATGTCCCTCGGCCTCAACGTCAACCTCGAACAGGAAGAATCCAAGAAGTCTGCGGCCAAGCCCCGCTTCTTCTCCAACGCTCCTGTTCTTGACGAATAAAGAAGAGAGCGGGGCGCTGCCCCGCACCCCGGCAGGGAAATGATTTCCCTGCACCCTCGATTCTGATGCCGCAGCCTTCCCGCAGCGCGGGCAGGCTGCGGCATCAGTAATGCGGGGGGGGG
>JAFQPD010000066.1 GCA_017411945.1 Mailhella sp. | reverse complement strand
TCCGGCGGCCTTCTCGTATCCATAGCCAGGTGAGCGTCTGTGCGGGACCTGTTCCGCAGTTTCGCTCAGGTTTCAGTGCTTCTTATCTGCAGCAGAGCGGGGAACGCGGTCCGGCAATGCGGCAGATGGCTTCTTCGACAGGATTGCTTCTGCCGGAAGGGGAAAGCTGTACTTCGCATTCGCGGCAGTAGAGGGGGGAACGAGGGCCGACGGTGCGGGAAATGGTCTGTTCGACCGTTCCGCAGGAGGGCTCGGCATGGGAGATGCTGTCGCAGGAGCGGCAGTAGAGGGGAGAACGGGGGCCGACCTGACGGTTGATGGTTTCATCAACGATGGAACACTGGTGATTGTGATGCTTGGTCATATGCTGCTCCTTATAGTTTATTTCTGCTATCAGCTTGCGCTGTGATTACACCTTAGGATATTTGGAAAAATCGTCAAATGCTGTGAAAATATTTCTTTGGGGCTTTTTGCGGCAGGGAGAGTTTCCCCTGTGCATGATCCTAGGGCAGAGTGAAGTAAGGGCCAGTAAAAACTGGACTTGATCAAGAATGTTTCCTGATTGATCGCTCAAAGACAAGGCCAAAAAATTTTTTAATGTTCAGTTTTGTGCTAACGAAAGGGAACACTCTGCTGGGGCACGGAATTTCAGCGGCATTCACCGACCCGGCCTTGTGCTGACTTCAACGAAGTCCGGCAGCAGTACGCCCCCGGGACTGATGCTTTGGACGCATCAGGACATTTTCGTGATGTTTTTTTGCAAGGAAGGGGCAAAAAGCAGAGCAGCAGCTTTCTATAGCCTTCAGGAAGGATATGTTCTGCTCCAAGAAGGGCAGAAGGACGCCGATGTGCGGAATAGCTCAAGCTTCGCCTGAAGAGACGAAAAAGCCGCCAATATCTTGCGATATCAGCGGCTCCAGGAAGGTTTAGGCGTGGCTCACGCCTTCTGGGCGTTTATCCAGGCCATAGCTTCGGGAAGGTCGAGAGTGCCTTCGTAGATGGCGCGGCCGGAGATCGCGCCCTGCAGGTTGGCTTCCACGCTCAGGGGATACAGGGCCTTGATGTCGTCCAGCGTGGCTACGCCGCCAGCGGCCACTACGGGCACGGGGCTGACCTTGGCCAGATGGGTGAGCATGGGCAGGTTCACGCCGCACTGGGTGCCATCGCGGGCGATATCGGTATAGATGATGAAGGCTGTGCCGTCGTCCACGAGGCGGGGCAGGACTTCATCGATGGTGAGCCCGGCATCGGCTACCCAGCCGCGGGTCTTGAGGCGGCCGTCCACAGCGTCGAGCGAGACGCCGATCTTTCCAGGGAAAAGCTTGCAGAGGAGGGCGTATTCCTTGGGATTCTCAAGGGCCATGGTGCCGATGATGAGGCGTTCGACACCGGCATCGAACCACATGCGGGCGGCATCTTCATCGCGCACGCCGCCGCCAAGCTCAATGGGTATTTCAAGGGCCTCGCTTATTTCAGCCACGAGCTTGGCGTTCACGCTTTTGCCCTGGAAGGCGCCGTCGAGGTCGATGAGGTGCAGCCATTCCGCTCCCTGCATCTGCCAGTGTATGGCGGCGGCCACCGGGTCATCGTTATAGACGGTGGACTGGTCGGCAAGGCCGCGATGGAGGCGGACGGCTTTGCCGCCCTGAAGATCTACAGCGGGGAAGATGATCATAGGCCCATTTCCTCCACAGCTTTGTCTATGCCTTCACCGGCAAGCTCTATGTCGCTGACCCATTTGCCGCCGCGGCGGAAGAACGTGCCTATTTTGGTGAGGTCGTTGATGAGAGCCTGCTGTTCTTCGGAGAAGTGGGTACGCTGGAGCAGGGTGAAGGGTTTGCGGGCATCGATGAGGTAGATGTCCATATTGACGGCGGCGGCAGTGATGGCGCCGGCCTCCCCGCCTTCGCGTTCCTGCAGTTCTATGACCTGCGGGACCACGATCATGTCGGCCCCGGCCTTCATGGCGCGCTCGGCCCAAGTGACGAGGGCGTTGCGGCGGCCGCGTTCATCCTTGGCCATGGGGCCGTCGATGTCGGCCTGCGAGAGGAATACGAACTTGTGCTTGCTGCTGTGCAGCTTGGAGTGGAAAAGTGAGTCGAGCTCAGCAAGCTTTTTGCGGGAGACCTCTTTCTGGCCTTCCGGGATGAAGCCGGAGAGCAGGTCAGAGGTCTGCGTGGGCTGGGTGAAGGGGGCGATAGCCACCACTACATCGGGCATGATGAAGCGGGAGGGCTCTTCGGCCTTCTGGCAGCCGGCAAGCAGGGCAAAGCAGAGGACAGCGAGGAAAAGGTGGCGGAGTTTCATCAGTCGAGGCTTCCTTTGGTGCTGGGCATGCGGTCGGTGGTACGGCGGACGGCCTGAGCGAGAGCGAGGCCGAAGCCTTTGGCGGCGGATTCGAGCAGGTGATGCCCGTTTTTGCCGTACTGGAAGGCTATGTGGAGATTGCACTGGGCCGAGGAGGCGAAAGCCTTGTAGTATTCGCGCCACAAGTCTTTTTCCTCTCCGGCCATGACGGGCGGAAGGAGTTCGTCGCCGCGGTATTCGAGCCACGGGCGGCCGGACATGTCCACGGTCACATCGGCGAGGGCTTCATCCATGGGCACGCGGGCCCAGCCCACGCGGGCAATGCCCTTGCGGTCGCCAAGGGCGTCGCGGAAGGCCCTGCCAAGGCAGAGGGCCACGTCTTCGGCGGTATGGTGGGCGTCCACATGCATGTCGCCGGTGCAGACGAGCTTGAGGTCGAAGCCGGCCCAGAAGGCGGTGAGGGTGAGCATGTGGTCGAGCATGCCGAAGCCGGTGCTCACGGAAGTCTTTCCTTCGCCGTCGAGCACGAGTTCGAGGCGGACGGAGGTCTCACCGGTAGAGCGGGAAAGGGAAGCGGAGCGGGTCATGCCTGTTCCTCCGAGCTTTCGTCGTTTTCTTCTTCAGGTTCTTCAGGCTTGCTTTCCTTCTTCTTGTAGGCGATGGCCGAGACGTAGATGCTCACTTCATAGAGGATGAGCATGGGCATGGCCATGAGGCACTGCGAGAACACGTCCGGGGGAGTGAGGATGGCAGCCACGATGAAGATGAGCAGGATGGCGTAGCGACGCTGGCGGCGCATGAAGTCCGGGCTGAGTATGCCGAAGCGCGAGAGGAAGTACGCAAAGAGAGGCATCTCGAAGACCACGCCGAAGGCGATGAGCAGCTTGAGCGCGAAGCCGAGGTATTCTTCCACCGATATCATGGGGACTATGGTGTCCGTAGCGAAGCCCATGAAGAACTTGAACGCGATGGGGAAGACCGTGAAGAAGCAGAAGGCCGCACCGGCAATGAAGAAAACGGAGGAGAAGAAGGCCAGCGGAAGAACGGCTCGCTTCTCTTCCTTATACAGGCCGGGGGCGATGAAAGCCCATACCTGATAGAAGGTTATGGGGCTGGTGCCGAACAGGGAGGCCACGAGGGCGACCTTCATGTAGGTGAAGAAGGCCCCTGCGGGCGAGGTGTAGATGAGCTTGCTGCCTTCGGGGAGCTGAGCCTGCAGAGGCGCAGAAAGGTAGGCGTAGAGGTACTCGGCCACGCCGTAGAAGGCCACGAAGCCGAGTATGACGATGATGACCATGCGGAACAGGCGGCGGCGCAGTTCGTTGAGATGCCCCATGAGGCTCATGGGAGCTTCGTCTTCATCGAGTTCCTCTTCCTCGTCGTCTTCATCCTGCTTGCGAGGGGCGGGGGCATAGCCCTCTTCCTCGTCTTCAGGGTCGAGCTCGCCGGGCTTGCGGCCGTCGGGCGCATGGAAGGCGGCGAAGGCGGGAAGTTCTTTTTCCTTGGCATCGTCCTTCTTTTCCTCTTCTTCATCGGAAAAGAGATCCAGAGGACCGTGGGGGCTGCCGTCGTCGGAAACGTCATCCGGGCGGAAGTTGCTGCGTTCTTCGTCTTCTTCCTTCGCTTCGGCTTCGGGCGCAGGTTCAGAGACCGCATCCTCGGCGGCTTCCGGAGCTTCGGCAGGGGCTTCTTCGCTCACGGCTTCGGCCTTGCCTTCGGCGGCTTCGATCTGGGCGAGCTCCTGCTCCTGAGCTTCTTTCTTTTCTATGGAAACGCTCATGTTCAGGCCTTGTTTTCACTTTCAGGGGCGGGGGCGGCTTCGGCAGCGGTTTCAGCCTTGGTGGCTTCAGCTTCGGCCTTGGCCTTTTCGGCGGCCTTGGCGGCCTTGCGTTCCTGCGCCTTCTTCTTTTCGTCGTCGAGGGCTATCTCGGTGTTCAGCGTGCGCTGGAATTCCGTGGACACGCGGCGGAATTCGCCCATGGCGCGCCCGATGGTATGGGCGATCTTGGGCAGATTCTTCGGGCCGAGGACCAGAAGGGCGACGACGAGTATGACCAGTAATTCCGTGCTGCCGATACCGAACATGAGGCACTCCTCTTTCCCCGCAGGCGGCTTCGCTCAGGGGGAAAAGGTTTGATTTCCGTGAAGGCTCTCCGTACGACCGCTTACGGCGACGGAGAGAGCAAAGCCCTGCAAGGATAGCTTGAAAGAATATCTCTTGCAAGACGGCGCGAGGCCCGGCAAGCCGAAAGAGCAGAGTTTTGTCAGGGAAATACGGTGCGGCCGGTGCTCCATGCCATAGAAAAGCCCCGCCTTCGTGCGAGGGACGAGGGCGGGGCCGGATCATTCAATCAGTGCGCGGGACTTATTCCCACTCGATGGTGCCGACGGGCTTCGGGGTGAGGTCGTACAGCACGCGGTTCACGCCGGGCACTTCCTTGAGGATGCGGTCGGTGATGTGCTGGAGCAGGGCGAAGGGCACGTCTTCCACGGTGGCAGTCATGGCGTCCACGGTGTTCACGGCGCGGATGATGACGGGGAAGGCGTAGGTGCGCTTGCCTTCGCACACGCCCACGGAGCGGAAGTCCGGCACGGCGGTGAAGTACTGCCACACCTTGCCTTCGAGGCCGTTCTTGGCGAATTCTTCACGAAGGATGGCGTCGGACTCGCGCACGCATTCGAGGCGGTCGCGGGTGATGGCGCCGAGGCAGCGCACGCCGAGGCCGGGGCCGGGGAAGGGCTGGCGGAAGACCATGCCGTCGGGCAGGCCGAGGGTCTTGCCCACGATGCGCACTTCGTCCTTGTAGAGGAGCTTCACGGGTTCCACGAGCTCGAACTGCAGGTCGTCGGGCAGGCCGCCCACGTTGTGGTGAGCCTTCACGCCGTCGCTTTCGAGGATGTCGGGGTAGATGGTGCCCTGAGCGAGGAATTCGATGCCTTCCTGCTTGCGGGCTTCTTCCTCAAACACGCGGATGAATTCGGCACCGATGATCTTGCGCTTCTTTTCGGGCTCTTCCACGCCGGCGAGCTTGTCGAGGAAGCGGTCCACCGCGTCCACATAGACGAGGTTGGCGTTCATCTGGTTGCGGAACACTTCCACGACCTGTTCGGGTTCGCCCTTGCGGAGCAGGCCGTGGTTCACATGGACGCACACGAGCTGGCGGCCGATGGCTTTGATGAGGAGGGCGGCCACCACGGAGGAGTCCACGCCGCCGGAAAGGGCCAGCAGGACCTTCTTGTCGCCAACCTGCTCGCGGATGGCTTTTACCTGCTCGTCGATGAAGGCGAGGGCGAGTTCTTCGTTGTTGATGCGCGCCATGGATTCGGGGCGGACATTGCTGGACATGGGATGTCTCCTGAAAAAGAGTTTTCCGTTCTGTGGAAGAAAAAGCCCTGCCCGGCCGTGTGGCTGAGCAGGGCCGGAGTGTTAGTTCTCGACCTTGTAGTTAGGAGCTTCCTTGGTGATGATGACGTCGTGGACGTGGCTTTCACGCAGGCCGCTGGCGGAGATCTCCACCATCTTGGCCTTCTGGTAGAGTTCGTCCAGAGTGGGGGCGCCAAGGTAGCCCATGCCGGAACGGAGGCCGCCGACAAGCTGGTAGATGGTGTCGGTCACAGGACCGCGAGCGGGCACGCGGCCAACGATGCCCTCGGGCACCAGTTTCTTGGTGGGGTTCTGGAAATAGCGGTCGGCGGAGCCCACGCGCATGGCGTCGATGGAGCCCATGCCGCGGTAGGTCTTGTAAACGCGGCCCTGGTAGAGCACGGTTTCGCCCGGGCTTTCATCGGTGCCGGCGAGCATGGAGCCGAGCATGACAGTGTGAGCGCCGGCGGCAAGAGCCTTCACGATGTCGCCGGAGTACTTGATGCCGCCGTCGGCGATGCAGCAGCGGTCGGCTTCACGGGCGGCTCGGCAGCCTTCCATGATGGCGCTGATCTGGGGCACGCCCACGCCGGCCACCACGCGGGTGGTGCAGATGGAGCCGGGGCCGATGCCCACCTTCACGGTGTCCGCACCGGCCTTGATGAGGGCCTTGGCGGCTTCATAGGTGGCGATATTGCCAGCGATGAGCTGAACGCCGGGGAAGGTGGAGCGGAGCATCTCGACAGTGCGGATGACGTTGGCGGAATGGCCGTGGGCGGAGTCGAGCACGAGCACGTCGGCACCGGCGGCGAGCAGTTCGGAGGCGCGGTATTCGCAGTCCTTGCCGATGCTGAT
>JAFQPD010000065.1 GCA_017411945.1 Mailhella sp. | reverse complement strand
TTTTCGAATTTGTCGTTGGCGACGACGCAGGATTGCAGGGCCTTGAAGGCGTTCTGCATCTTCTCGGCCTGCTGCTGGGCATAGACTCGGCCGTTCACAGGGGCTTTGTTGGCTTTGTCCTGAAACTGCTGGTTCTGGGCGAAGGCCGGAACGGCAAGGCAGAGCGTGAGGCAGCCTGCGCTCATCCAGCGGAACATATCTTTCATAGCGAACATGGCGTTTCCTTTCCGTAGGGAGCTTGAGACTAGAAGCGCACGTCGTAGGTGTTGACGTACCAGCGGCCATTGCCCTTGCGGCGCAGTTCGTGGCGGTTCTTGGAGCCGCGCTGCTTGCCGCTTTCCTCGAAGGCGCGGCTCATCACGATGGCCATTTCCTCCACTTCGCCGGAACCCTTGCTCACGGCGCTCTTCTGGTCGGCGCTCATGAAGAAGTCGTCGAGGTCGTCGCCGCCGGTGAAGCCCTTGATGACCGTGATTTCAGGCTCGTCGAAGAAGGCGTGCACATATTCCTTCTGGAAGCGCTCCTGATGCAGGTCCCAGTGGTAGCGCAGGAGCGACTTGCCGGTGTCGGAACGCTGGCGGTCGGGATGGATGCACTGGCAGTACAGCTCGAAGTTCTTTTCCTTGATGGCCGTGGCGAAAATTTCCATGAGGCGCTTCGGGTCCACGTTGTCCGGCACGGACTTCACCGTGTACCAGCCGTCCTTTATCTTCTCTACTTCTTCTTCGCCGTAGAAGGTGCCGGAATTCTCGTGGCTGGCGTCGTAGCGGGCCATGACTCGTTCGCCGGCGTACAGGTATGCGGGCTGCACTATCCATCCCCACGCGGCTGCGGCCACCTTGGTCTCTCCGGCTTCGGGCGATTCCGCCACCACGCCGGTAATTTTGCCGAGCACGGTGAAGCTGATGCTCTCGCCAAGGCTGGCGTCCACGAAGCGGCGGTAGCGCTTCACGGCTTCGTAGGGGCCGAGCCACGCCCTGCCGTCTATATCGACGAAATAGTAGCCGGAAGAGGGCTTGCCCACGTGGATGTATTCGCCCGACATGCCTATGAACTGATTGTTCGGGTAGAGCACGTTCTCCAGCACCACATATTTGCCGATGTAGTCCTCGATGTTGACCTGCAGAGGGTCGGGCGAGGGGAAGGCCTTGGTGATGGGGGACGATTCGGCAAGCTTTTTCTGCCATTCGTCCTGATTCATCTTGCGGAAGCGTTCGCGCAGGGCTTCCTCGTTCTTCTTGTAGGCCACCATTTCCGGGGAGATTTCGAGGAAGTCGCCCTTGCTCTTCATGTTGGCTATGCTGGCGCGGCGCACGAGCTCCTGCACCTTGGGGTCGTCGGGGTAGAGGCGGGCCAGCTCGCGTATGCGGGTGAGGGCCTCGCGGCGGTTGTGGTAGCGGCCCATGTCCGCACCCTGGGCGCGAGCCACTTCCTTTTCAAAGTCGGTGAGATAGATATTGGCCTTGGCCACTTCGCTGTGGGGAGCGGGGCCGGCGTAGGCCTGAGCCGCACAGAGCGATATGGCAAGAAGGGCCGCTGCGGTGATTTTCTTCATGAGTGGTCTCCTGTTGCTGAAAAAACGAGAGCCGTAACAGAGCACAAGCCTTTCGCTATTTTCGATAGAGATAACAATATAAAAGAATTGATTGAAAAGCTATTGCCCTCAGAGGAAATTTCAGGATTTCTACCCCATGGCTTCGGCTGTGATGACGAAGGATGTGAGCTGCCAGCCTTCCTCTGTGGGGACGAAGCGAGCCATGAACGGAGCGGCCGCCCAGAGGAACTCGTCATGGATGGATTCCGCGGACTTGAAGCGGCGCAGTCTGCCGTTGAGGATAACGGTTCCGTCTGCCTGCTGGATCATCGATTCCACGGCGGCATACGAGGGGAGCCACATGTCGTCGTTGACAGGGATGTCCTTATGGAAGGCTTCCATATCTACATAATAGCCTTCCGCGCCAAGGAAGACGCCTTCGGGCAGGGCGTTTTCATCGGTCCATCCGTTGAAGACGAGGCGAGCCGTTTTCTCCACGAGCTTTTTGTGGAAGAACGCGCCGAATTTTTCTGGAAGATTGGCAAACCGGGCCGGATGCATGGAACTGAGCTCTGCGCTTGTGCTGAATTCGCCGCGCATGAGGAATGAGAGGGCGTTGCGGCAGAGTTCGACCGGGGGCATGGCTCGGGCTTCTGTGATGCCTAGGTCCCAGAGCGTGAGCATGGTGTGCTTCATGACGAGCACATCCTGCTTCGTAGGGGCGGCTTTTTCCGCCGGAGCAGAGCAGGCCGGCGAGGCGGAAAGCAGGCAGAAGAGGGCCAGCGCGAAGAGGGAAGCGAGCATCTTTTTCATGGGGAGTTCCTAGCCGGCTTCGCCAAGCGGTTCGAAGTTGAAAGACACGATGCGGAAGGAACCGTCGGCCTGCCGCGAAAAACGCACGATAAAGCCGTTGAGGAGCTCGATGCGCTCTATGCCGTCGGCGCCGGGAGCCATGCGGCGTATGAGCCCTTCGAAATACCATTCGCCATCGTAGTCGAAAGCTGAGGGCGGATCGACGAAAATATGCTCAGGAGCTTCCAGCGTGAAGGGGTCTATGCCTTCGATGTTCACGGTCGGCTGAGTGAGCGACTGATGCCAGAGCGCGCATATGGCGTGCTGGAGCATGAGGCGTTCGTTAAGGGTGAGGCGCACCTCGGGGAGTACGACCCGGAGCTCCTCTTCGCCGGCATCAGAGGAGGCGGATCCTGTTTCAGGGGCCGGAGCAGGGCTGCCCTGAGCGGCAAAGGCGGCGGACGGAGCGCAACACAGGGCAAGGAGCGCCAGTATCGCTATGGTTCGCAGGCAGGTTTTCACGGAACGGCCTCCTTACAGTTAAATGACATAAAGCGGAGCCGGAACGAGCCCGGCCCCGCCTTCGAACAAAGGATTAGCGCTTTCTGATCTTTACCTTGGAATCGAAGCCGCTGAGTGCGGAATCCGGGATGTCGGGGCACTTGGAGATGTCGATATTCTTCAGGTTGGGGCACTTCTTCAGTGCGTCGATGCCGGTGACGCCCTTGACCTTGCTGAGCTTCACGCGCTCAAGAGAGGCGCATCCGGCCAGGGCCGCGAAGTCGGCTACGGCGCAGTCGTCGATGGTCACGCTCTTCAGCGCAGCAGCCTTGCCGAAAGCGGCCAGACTGAGGGGCTTGCCGCTCCGCTGGTTGACCTTGCGGATGGAGAGCTGTTCGAGCGCAGGCAGAGCGCCGGCCTTGTCGGCGTTCGCCACGTCCGTGCCCTGGATGTCCATCTTCTTCACCTTGGCCCAGCCGGAAGCGGCGGCGAGGTCGAAGGCTTCTCCGCCCTTCTTGTTGTAATCGCCGGAGATGACGAAGTTTTCGAGCGAGGCAAGGCCGGCGAGGGCGGCGGAGTTGCTCGCGCCTTCCACGGTCCACAGCTTCAGTTCTCTGAGCTTGGGCATGGAGCCGATGGCGGCAAGGTCGCCCACGGGCTTCTTCATGCTCCAGATGGTCAGCTTCTCGATATTGGTCTTGGCAAGCGGGCTGTAGTCGGTGACATGTTCGGAGAACAGGTCGAAGGTCCTGAGCCTGGGCATGTCCGCTATCCACGCAAGGTCGGCAAGCTGGGTGAGTCCGCCGTCAAGCTCCGTCACCTGCTTCAGCGCGCCAAGGGTGGAGAAATCCGCGCCCTTCACGGCGTAGTAGGTCACCTTGTCGAGCTTGGGGCACTGGGCGAGGGGCGAGAAATCCTTCACCGCGGCGCCGTAGAGGTTCAGGTATTCGAGGTCGGCAAGCTGGGCCAGGGGAGTGAAGTCGGCTATCTTGCAGTAGCTGAGGTCCAGCTCCGTGAGGGCGGGCAGGCTCTTCACAAGGGGGGTGAGGTCGGCAGGCGCGGCCCGGTGGAAGCTGGCTTCCGTCAGGGAAGGCAGGGAGGGGACGCCCTCGAAGGACGTCAGGTTCTCGGCCTTGATCTCGATGCTTTCGAGCTTGGCAAGGGCGGACATCCACTTCAGGTCGCCCGTCATGCCTTCGCTTTCAACGGCCAGACTGGTCAGGCCGGTCAGGCCGGCGAGGGGCGAGAAGTCCTTGACGCCGTGCAGCTCATTGCCGTCGAATTCCGTGAGCTTGGCCAGCTTTGCCAGAGGGGCAAGGGTGGTGAGCTTGCCCTCGTCGTCGATGGTCAGCTTTTCGATGTCGGGGAAGGCGGAGCAGAGCCTGTCGAGGTCGGCATCGGAGATCTTTTCCACAGAGATGGCGAAGCCGCTGTCGAGCTTGCCTTTCTCGGCCCTGATGAAGGCGAGGGCGTCGCTGTTCACGGCTTCCGTTATGGAAATGTTGCTGGAAGAGCTTTCAAAGCCGGGCTCGGCGTTCGCGGCAGGAACATAGAGGATGCCGGCGGCGAGGAAAGAAATGAGCAGAGGAGAAAACTTCATGCGAGGAGCTCCTGATGTTAGAAGATAGTCAGGCCGCCCCGCCGCAAGGGGCAAGGCGGCCTGAAAGGTGCGTCACTTCACGCGGACTATGCGCCCGCCTTCAGGGGCCGTGATGGGGCTGTGACTGCGGATGTAGCCGTCCAGCACGTCGGCTACCAGCGGTTCGGCAGATTCCACGACATTGCCTTCCGTGAGCATGGCGAAGCCGTCGCCGCCGCCGGAAAGGTAGTCGGTGAGGGCCGTCACATAGCGGGCCCGGAGGTCGAGGGGAAGGGCCTTGCCGTCCTTGCCGAGCACCTCGGCCTTCACGATGCGGCTGCCTTCGGGGCGGGTGCTGTCCACCTCGTAGCGGAGGCCTGCGGGCTGGAGCAGATGCGGCCCCTTGGCTCCTTCGCCCTTCACGCCGTGTTCCAGCGCGGCGAGTATCTGCTCGCCCGTGTACTCGCGGAGCACGAAGACGTTGCCGAAGGGATGGATGGTGAGGATGTCGCCGCGGGTGATGTTGCCCTTGGGCAGGGCGGCTCGTATGCCGCCGCCGTTGGTGAAGGCTATGGACGCGCCGTGGGGGCGGGCCTGTTCGAGCATGGCGTCGGCAGTGAGCATGCCGCCAAGGCATTCCACTTCGCGGCAGAGGTCCATGCCGTCGGGGAGGTCAAGGTCGTGCGTGCCGATGACAGTGCTGCGGAATTCTTCCAGCGTGGCGGCGTAGCGGCCGATGACGGCGGCCACTTCAGGATCCACGGGGGCGTCGTTCTTCAGCTCCATGGGGGCGCCGTTCCAGCTTGCGGGCACGCCGTCCTCGTCGAAGGTGACGTTCAGCTGGCCCAGGTACTGGGCGGCGCGCTTGGCCGTGACCACCAGGACGGGCTGGCCGTTCGGGGCCTTTTCCACTATGGGGTAGGGGCCTTCGGAACCCGTGCCCTCGCCGATGAAGCTGTGGGTGTGGCCGCCCACGATGATGTCCACGCCGTTCACGGAACGCGCAAGCTCGCGGTCGGCAGGCAGGCCGATGTGGGTGACGACCACGATATGCTTCACGCCCTGCGCTTCCAGTTCGGCCACTTCACGCTCCAGCGTTTCGGCCATGCCGGTGAACTTTGTATGTTCGCAGGCTGCGGCCAGCGTAGAGCCCTGCTCGTTGGCGATGCCGATGATGCCCACCTTCTCGCCGCGCATCTCCTTGACGATGTGCGGGGCGTAGTCGGCCTTGAGCAGGGGGCAGCCCTTTTCGGGGGCGAGGTTGGCGGCCAGAGCGGGCACCTTGCTCCTTTCGAGGAACTTGGCAAGGGCGTGGCAGCCGTCGTCGAATTCATGGTTGCCGAGCGTCATGGCGTCCCACGGCATATGGTCGTTGATCTCGGCCAGCATGGGGGACTTGTTCACGCTGAAGAACAGGGTGCCCTGGAACTGGTCGCCCGCGTCCACGAATATCACGTTGTCCTTCTCGGCCTTGATGGACTTCACGGCGGAAGCGATGCGGCCAAGGCCGCCCACGCTCTTTTCCGTGCCGAAGGCCGCGTTGCCGTATTTGTCTATGCCGGCCACATGGGAATGGGTGTCGTTAGTATGCAGAACTGTCAGTTCCAGCCCCTTCTTTTCCTTGAGGAAGTTAAGGGGGCAGCTTTCCCGCGCACAGCCGGAAAGGCTGAGCCCTGCGGCGAGCAGCAGGGAGAGGCCGAACATTTTCTTAGGGCTGAGGAACATCTTGGTTCTCCTTCGTCCTTGCCTTATTCGGCAGGGGCCTGAGGCGCAGGGGCAGCGGCCTTCTTCGCGCGGCCCTTGAAGTACAGGGCGGCAATGAGCAGGGCCGCCGCGGCTATCATGGCTCCGCCGATGAGCGGGCGGAAGCGCAGCCATGCCACAGAGATGATGAC
The DNA here is from genome assembly GCA_017411945.1 of Mailhella sp. Taxonomy (GTDB): domain Bacteria; phylum Desulfobacterota; class Desulfovibrionia; order Desulfovibrionales; family Desulfovibrionaceae; genus Mailhella. Next base: position 15,273 of record JAFQPD010000065.1, on the reverse strand, counting down.
CAGAGACCATGCCGCGCCCAGAAGCGTGCAGACGATGCCCGTGCCCGCGCCCACGATGTCGCCCAGAAGGGGGATGACGCCGGCGATGACGGAAAGCGGGGCCACGATGGCCTTGAGGCCGCCGATGACGAGGAAGATGCCCGCCGCGCGGAGTATCCACGTCCAGGTGCTGTTGGAGCTGTGGGCCTTGCCGAACATGTGGTCGGCGCTGACGATGCCCATGCTCAGGCGGCTGACGCTCTTGCCGTTGGAGGTGTAGACCTTTTCGAAGGTGGTGCCGTTGAACTTGGCGATGATGCTGATGTCGGCAGGGTAGACGGCGGTGAAGGTCACGCGCACGTCGCCGATGCGGGGGGCGGCAGGGCTGCGGCCCACATAGATGACGTTGCCCTGCTGATGGACGAATTCAGGGGAGGCCTGAACAGCGGGGGCTTCGCCTTCCTGAACGGCTGGAGCCTTCTGGATGGGCTTCAGATGGGGGTTGGCGGCGAAGATGGCGCGTTCCATTTCGGCGCGCGCTTCTTCGGACATCTTCACGTCGAAGGGCCTTTCGCCGGAGATGGAGCCGATGAGGAAGTCGGGCAGGCGGTACGCGCCGAAGGTCACGTCGGAAGCGACAAGCTCCTGGTCCTCAGCCACGATGAGCTGGGTGTTGGCCTTGCGTTCGCGGGCCTGCGGGTCGTGGAAGGAGGAGGAATCCACAGGGGAGCTCACCCACTTCTTGTCGTAATGGTAGGTGGTGACGATCTCTTCGCCGCCGCCGAGCTTCTTCTGCTTCTTTTCTTCAGAACGTTCCACCCACTGGTAGATCTCCACCTGGCGGTTCAGGGCGATGGCCGTCTGGCTGACGCCGAAGGCCGTGTCGGCGAGCAGCTGCTTGGTGTCGGCAAAGCCGGTCACATGCACTACCTTGCCGGAGAAGGAGGGGCCGAGATTTTTGGCGTCGCCCACCATCTGGGTCTGGGCCTGGGTTTCGTTCAGAGCATCGCGGGTGGCTACGAAGTCGCCTTCGTTCCACCAGAGCAGGGCGGTGCCGGCGAGGAACAGCACAAGGCCCATGCCCATGCCGGAGAAGGAATTTCCAAGCTTCGAGAAGAAGCCGACATTGGTGGTTTCCGTGTAAGACATACGATACCTCCTATGCCCCCATGTGCGGGGAGATTTGCATTGAGGATAGGAAAATTTCAGAGCCGTGCCTATTGCTCCGAGTATGAAATAGCCGCCCGCGCGCAGAAAAAAGGGCATGCTCCCAAAAGGCAAACTCTGTTCGGCCTTCTGGGGCCGGCGCCGGGGCCTTTGGGGGAGTGAAATTTTCGATATAAACAAGAATAATGATTATAGCATGTTGCGTGTTGGTGTCGTCAAAAATCATCCTTGGGATGATATACATATTTTTTTAATTGAGATAATACAATGAAAGATTTCCTACTCTAAACACGGGGCATGGGATGTTTGCGCGCTTCTTTTCGCTTCTTCTGCCAGTCGTCTGTACCGCTCTTCTGCTTTCCGGATGCCGGGATTCCCTGCTCGACCCCGGCTCGCCCGTAAGGCTTTCCTTCTGGCATGTGTACGGGGCTCAGGCCGACTCCCCCATGAACAGGCTGGTGGAACGCTTCAACCTGACCGAGGGCAAGGAGAAGGGCATCATCGTCAACGTCACCTCCCTTTCCAACACCGTGGCCATACACTTCCCGCTGGTAGCCGCCGCCAAGGGCGAGCCCGGGGCCGGAGTGCTGCCCGACATCTTCGTGACCTACCCCAAGACCGTGCTGACCATTGGGCCGGAACGCTTCGCCGACTGGAACGAGCACATTTCCCCGGAAGAGCGGAAGACCTTCGTGCCCGCCTTCCTCGAAGAAGGCGTTTTCAACGGCAGGCAGGTCATGTTCCCAGTGGCCAAGTCGTCCCGCGCGCTTTTCGTCAACGCCACCATCTTCGACAGGTTCTCCGCCGAGACGGGCCTGACCTACGACGACCTCATCACCTGGGAAGGCATGTTCAAGGCCGCGGAAGCCTACCACAGGTGGTCCGGCGGCAAGGCGTTCTTCAAGTACGACGAATGGATGCACTACAGCCTTCTCAACACCGTGGCCCTTGGCGGGGAATTCTTCTCCGGCAGGAAGGTGAATTTCGATTCGCCGCAGTTCGCCAGCGTATGGAAAAAGCTCGCCCGGGCCGCGCTGTCCGGCCATGTGTGCATGCTGAACTGCTTTTCCACCGCCGCCATGACTGTTGGCGAGACCCTTTGCGGCGTGGAGTCCACGGCCTCTATCCTGTACTTCAAGGATTTCATGACCTTCCCGGACAACACCCACCTGCCGCTCAAGCTCCGCATCCTTCCCGTGCCCAGGTTCAGCGGGGCCAAGCCCCTGACCATCCTTGCCGGTTCCAGCCTTTGCATGCCCAAGTCCACCAAGGCCAAGGAATACGCGGCCTCCGTGTTCGCCCGATGGCTCACGAAGGAGGAGAACAACGTGCCCTTCGTCCTTGCCACGGGCTATCTGCCGGTGAAGGGCGAGGCTTTCTCCCACATCATCAAGGCCGACAGCCTCGATGGCCTTGAGGACAAGGCTCAGGAACTCTACAAGACCGTGAACCGGCTGCACAGGGAATACAGCTTCTACAAGCTGCCGTTTTTCGACGGATACGGCGAACTGGAAAAGAAATTCTGCGAAGAGCAGATGGCACTCTTCGAACGCTGGATAGCCAGCCATGGCGGAACGGAGCCAAGCGAGGAAACGCTTGACGCCATGTTCAGAGAATTCAGGGAGTGCATGGAACGGCCATGAGGTTTCACGAGTTTTTCGAGTACCACAGAAAACTGTATCGCCTTTTGAGAAGTCAGGACAAGAACTTCCTGAGTTTCAAAGGGCGTCTGCACGTTTACATACTCGCCCTTTCCACGGTGCTTCTGGGCTGCACGTTTTTCCTGCTTTCCCTTCTGGGGGCCCTCCCCTCGGAAAAGGACGGCATCGCCGCCCAGCTCGACGTGCTCCTTGAAGACTACGACAGGCGCATCGCCAGTTCCTTCAGCAAGCTGGCGGGGCATGGCATACTGCTTTCCCAGCGGCTTTCCGCCGCCTTGGAGCAGGAGCTTGAGGACAGGAACGCCAGCATGGCCGACCTTTCCGACGATCCGAAGCTCATCGAAGCCCTTGAGGAGCGTTCGTACGGCATTCTGGAACAGACCCTGGGCCTTGCCAGCTGCAGCGGCGTTTTCGTGGTGTTCGACGCCACGGTGAACACCTCCATCCCGGATTCCGAGCTTTCCCGGGCCGGCGTTTACCTCAAAATAGCCAACATCAACAATTGCGACCCCATAGCCCCCATACTTCTGTTCGCCCGCGGCATGCATGAAGTGGGCTCACGCCATAAGCACGACTTCCATAACCGCTGGGAGCTGGAATTCTCCCTCCGCAGGCTGGACATGTTCGATACGCTGAAGAAGAATGCCGTGCCGGACCTCAAAAGCTGCTTCTTCTTTTCCCCCCGCATCAACTTCGCGGGAACGTGGGAGAACATGATCATGCTCGGCGTGCCCCTGATGAGCCGCAAGGGGGAATTCATGGGCATTTGCGGGCTGGAGATAAACTCGCTGTATTTCCGGCTCATCTTCCCTTTGGAGTCGCCCAGCTCCCTTCCCGTGACGGGGCTTCTCGTCTGCCGCGAAGGCGAGCTCCTCGCGCCTTCCAAAGGCTTGAACAGCGGAGCCTATGCCGACAATTTTTCCGAATCCTTCAGCGAATCGCTCCACACGGAACGGAAGGGCGCGCTGAACCGCTACATTTCGCCGCAGGAATGCTTTGTGGGGCTTGAGCATGAAATACGGCTTTCGCCGCTGGACGATGCAAACCGCTGGGTAGTGGCCCTGCTGGTTCCCGAATCGGCCCATATTTTCAGCATCCACATGAAATATATGAAGATGGCCGTATTCGGCGCGGTGTTCCTCGTGCTGTCGTACCTGCTGAGCTACCTCATCAGCCGCCGCTTCATCAACCCCATCCTTGAAAGGATCGACTCCATCACCGCCGGCAAGGCGGAGAGGACGGAGATACCAGAGATAGACGACCTCATAGAATACCTCAGCCGGAGCGACGCCTCGGCCCCTGCTCAGGAAGCCCAGGCCGATATGACGGAATACCATGCCTTCCTCAGCAATATCGAAACGCTGAGCAAGGCCGAAAGGGCGGTGTTCAACCTTTATATGAAGGGCCTTTCGGCGCAGGAGATCGCCGACCATCTGCACCTTTCCATCCATACGGTGAAGTCGCACAACAGGCGCATCTACACCAAGCTCAACGTGTCGTCGCGGAAGGAGCTGCTCATCTTCATCAACATGATGGGCCCCGCCGAAAGGAGCCAGCAGAGCTGAACGGGCAGGCTCCCCTTCGCATTCACGAAAGCCCCCTTCCTGTGCGGAGGGGGCTTTCTGCGTTCTGCCAGAGAGCAGAGGGGCGTTCCCTGCGCGGCCTGCTTCCGCGACGCCCCTGTCCGATATCCGATTCTGCTATGGCGGGCGAGAACGGCACGCAGCGGGGAACGCTGTTCCTGCTCTTCTCGCCATCATAGGACGGAAGCGCGGGCAGGGCTATCGCCTGAGGAGTGAAAATGCAGAGAGAGGCCATTTCCGGCGGAGGCGGCGTTTTTTTAGGGCGGAAAAGGCAAATTCACTCCGGGAGTGATTGCGGTATCCCTGCGGCTGTGCCATGTTTGGAGCATATAAGGCATGTCATAAGCATCTCAGTCCTTCATGAAAGGAGGCCCTATGCGTTTTATCCCTGCTCTGCTCGCGTGCGTGATGTCCGCTTCCCTCATCGGCTGCGTCATCCCGGCAGATGACGTCATCATCGTTGACGACGGCCGCCCGGGCTACCATCACGCCCCGCCGCCCCCGCCGCATCATCGCCCCCATTACAAGCCTGCTCCTCCTCCCAAGCATCACCATTACAAGCCTGCACCTCCCAGGCCGCACCATCCTCCGGCGTACCACAAGCCGCCCAAGCATCATCCCAAGCCTCCGGCGTATCATAAGCCGCCCAAGCATCACCCCAAGCCGCCGGCGTACCATAAGCCGCCCCATCACAAGCCTGCGCCTGCCGTCCACCGGCCTGCGCCGCATAAGCCCCAGCACGCCACCTCGCCCCGCCCGGCTCCGCATAAGCCCCAGCGTGCCACTTCGACTCGTCCTGCTCCATCCAAGCCCCAGCGTGTCCAGTCGTCCGGCAACGGGCCTTATAAGCTCGACAACGCCCCGCCGCACAACCGCTGATCCGCCCCCCATCCCCGCACTTTGGAGGAACAGTCCATGCGTCTGCCGCTTTTCATGCTCATTCTGCTGATGGCCCTGGCCTCTCCGGCCTTTGCCGACGATGCTCCTTCCAATGTTAAGGAGATGATACATCTCAGCATACAGGCCACGGGCGTGCGCCTGCGCGCTGGCGCCGGCACCGAGTTCGCCATCGTGGGCGTTGCCAGCCGCGAGAAAGGGGGGAGCCGCTTCATCGCCAGTTCCGTGCCCAGCATGGACGGGGAGGGGGTCCCGTGGTTCAGGCTCCTTGCCAGGATAGAGCAGCAGGAGGATACGGCCCTCTTCAAGCTCGAACGGGCCTGCTGGATACGCAGCGACTTCGTGACCACGCGCGCCTTGAACGGAAAGGAGGCGGAACTGGCCGACAGCCTTTTCTTCCGCACGCTCAGCTTCGCGCCCCGGCTCCTTCCCGCCGTGCGCCCTGCGGAGGCTGTTCCCGCCTATTCCGATGAAAAGCTCTGCTTCTTCCCTCAGGAAATCGACAGGGCCGACACTGTGCTGCCGGCCGGGGAGGAATACCTTCTCTTCAACGTGCTCAAAGGGCAGAGGGCCTGCGTGGGCCTGTGGAAGGCCGTGGATGGCGAACGCATCCGCTTTGCCGGCTCTGTGCCGGCGGAAGCCTTTGCCGGAACGGACTTCGGAGCCGACGGGGCGAAGGCTGAAGCGTGGCTGAAGCAGAATCTCTCCCCTTGAAACGCCCCTCGTGTGCGAAAACTCCTGTTGCGGAGGTCTTATGAAAAACATCCTTCTTGCCGTCTGCATCCTGCTTGGCTCAGCGTGCCTGCCGCCGTCTGCGTCTGCGGCCGCGCTTGCGCCGAAAAACGAGGTCTCCCGTGCGGAATACTATCTCAGAGAATTTGAGAAAGAGGTTTCCCACCAGCACGGCGGGGCGGCTTCCCATTACCGCAACAAGCGCGACGCCGTGGACCGCGTGAAACGCCTCGTGCAGGGCTTCCCGGACGATCCTGCCGTAAAGGCCCTGTTCCAGCGCACGCGCACGGCCCTTCTGAAGAGCAAGGGCGACTATATGGAGATAACGCCCGACATGACGGCCTATCTCCGCAATGAGCAGGAGATGCGTGAACGCTTCGGCCGCCAGAGCAAGGAGGCATGGACGAAGAAGCTGGCCACAGTGGAAGTGCTTTCCCCGGCCTTTCCCGCTCCCGACCCCATGGAAGTGACGCCGTCCGAGATCATCGGCAAGCACGTCGTCATCGACGAGGTGGTCTATCCTGCCAATCAGTTCGTCGGCGCCACGGGCGAATACGCCTTTGCGGGCAAGCCTTCCACCGGCTTCTACTTCATCCAGCTCAACTCCCGCCGCTGGCTTGCCCCCTACGAGGCCGTGAAGCGTTTCCGCCGCCAGGTGGACGCCTCCATCGGCGATACCATATCCTTCAAGGTGCTGGGCAAGATAACGGGCGTGGTCATGGAATCGCCCGACGCCAGCCAGAACAAGAAGGCCCCCTTCTCCTGGGGCTGGGTGGTGCAGCCCGACAGCCTGTATGTGGATGGCCGTGTCATGGCCAGCTACGACGAGAAGCACGAGCTGTCCGGCGCCTTCGTGGGCGAAGAGGCCGTGAACGATATCAAGCAGAGCTGGTATACGGTGAAGTCCGTTCCGCCGGACGTTTCGCCCGAAGGGCTGATGGAGATATTCCAGTCTGCCATCAAGGAAAAGAACTTCGAGCTTTACCAGCAGTGCATCAACCCCGCGCGCCAGGAGACGCCCACAGGGCAGTCGCTCGTCCGCTACCACTGGGATCTGCATCAGGAACGCTTCCAGAGGCAGTACGTCCATGCGGTGTTCGACAAGGCCAAGATCAAGGTCGTCAAGGGGCACGACAGCCGCGACGCCGACGAGAACTTCTTCCTCACCGACAGCGACCGCTCCAAGCTGGTCAAGATGGCCGGCGAGATGGAAGAGCGCGCCACCGTTACCAGCCGCGCCTTCGACGCGAACGGCAAGCAGGTGGGCGGCAAGCACCCGCATGAGCTCATCCGCAAGGGCGGCGATGCCGGGCGCTGGTATGTGGAAGACTACGCGGCGCGTTTCTAGGAGGCGAGCATGAATACGTTTTGGAAGAAAATGGCCGCGTTCGGCTTTGGTGTGGCATTCTCTCTGCTTTCCTCCGCGGCAGTGCTGGCGGCAGGCGAAGGGTTCGACTTCACCGACGAGAAGTCTGCTTCGGAAGAATGGAACGCCATGAAGAAGCAGAAGGAAGAAGAGAACAAGCCCGTCATCATCGATGCGAAAGAGATCGAGATGTACGTCACCGGTCTTGTGTCCGATATGGAAAAGCTGACTGGAGCCCTCGTCCACGACGATGTGACCAAATGGCATGATACCAGACAGGTCATTTTGCACTGGTCAGAAGCGCCGTTCAATCTCCACCAGAAGCGGGAAAACCAGATCCGCTACAGCACGAACCAGGAAAAGAAGATACTCTACGAAGGGTGCGACCTCATAGACAACTTCGTATACAGATGCCTCATGCCGTACTGGACGTTCCTCGACTGGCGGCGGTACGACATAGGCAAGCAGCTTGAAGCCACCGTTGCCATGGAGAAGTGGTTCGAATCCAAGGGCGCGGAGCATATGAAGGAACTGGCCAACGTGCAGAGCAGGCTGTTCGAGCTGTTCAAGCTCTGCCGCGCCGGTCAGGTCAAGAACGCCGACCTGGGCCTGATGGACGTAGGGCTCGGCAAGCATTTCCGCATCTCCCCCACCAACAACAAGGTGCTCATCGTGGTCAAGGGCAGCTTCGTCTACGATCTGGACGCCCACGCCAAGGCCATGACTCAGGATATCATCCTCCAGCGTCTCGACGCCATCAAGGCGAAGCAGGAGGAGCTGCAGATCGCCCGCGAGGCTATGAAGGGCTACGCCCCCAAGCTCAAGGGGCTGCCCTATCCTTTCGCCAAGGCGTCGCAGCTCATCTCGGCTACGGAGAAGCTCGACAGCTTCGTTGACGAATGCCTTCAGGAATACAAGAAGATGCTCGCCCCGTACGGCAAGGCCAGCGACCCGCGTGGCCAGTTCGCCCTGAAGACCGGCACGCATTTCGAATTCAAGTCTGGCGAAGGCTACGAAGACGCCGTCGTCCGCACCGTGAAGGAATGTCTGCCCGGTCTGATGAACTGATGCAGGAAAAGGCCTTCGCTTTCCCCATTCCACATTTCGCAAGGATAGTCATGAAGACTCTGCGTCAGTCCCTTGTTCTGGCCGCCATGGCACTTTCTCTTTCGGCCTGCGTTCCTTCCGATCTCTACAGCATCTACCGGCCCCAGCAGTATGCTCCCGCCCCTGCCGTCTCCAGCTATTCGGCCCCATCCTACTATGGGCTCCCTAAAAATTACAGCGAGTTCCGCGACCGCTGTCAGGCCGCCTGCCAGACCCCTGAAGGCGCGGCAAAAATGTATTTCGATGCCGTGTTCTGCTACATGGACAAGGCGAAGCGTTCCGAAGCCTCCAAAATGCTGCGCTTCATCATGCATGCCGACGCGAACTGGGAACGCAGCCCCTACTACTCCACCTTTGTCGAACGCCTGCGCGACAAGCGGCATCACCACATTTTCCGCAGTTTCGCTGAAGGGACCTCGCCTGAGAACGACTACGGCATGTCGCCCGAAAGCTACCAGCTCATGATAGGCGAATGTGTGCCGGAGCAGGGCTATGTGCGCCTTTTCCTGTACAGCTCCGGCTCCGACAGCGCCCGCCCCATCTGGGTCAAGCAGTACGACGACGGCCTCTGGTACGTCATCAACAATGCAGGAACCTACTCCGGAGTAAGGGAGCCGTACAGCGCGAAGAACCATTACGGGCACGATGCCAGCTACGACGGATACAGGAGATAACCGATGCTTTCTTGTGGTCCTTCCCTTGGGAAAGGACTGCGAATACGACAAAAGGCATGCCCCGCGCTTGTGGGCATGCCTTTTGTCATCTGTGGGCATATTGGGAAGATGTGTGGGCATCGCTCAAGGCGAGCAGGCAGTTCCGTCCCTCCCCGCAGGGCGAGGGCTCACCTTTCTCGTCCTGCCTCTCACCCTGCCTTGCCCCCACCTTTACCCCGCCTCACACAAATTCATTAAACTTTCCGAAATCTGTGGGGCAGAGTGTGGGGCAGAAATGCCCCACATACGAAAAAAGGACTTAGATTTTACTCTAAGTCCTTGAATTTCCTTGGCGTCCCCAAGGGGATATTTTTATAAGTGGTAGTTGGTTGGAATCGTTGAAGATTAGCGGTTCAGTGTGAGAAAAAGACCTACAGTTCTACCCACATTCCAAAAATATTTTGCTGGATATGGTTGGACGATCTCCCCTTTATCCCTCACCTCTATAGAGCTCAAGTCTGTCTGTGTGAAATTGACAGGCTTTTTGGTTATCTTCGAAACGATAACTTTTTTCTATAATATACTAAATTAATTATTAAATTATTTTAATCATGTAAAAATATGCCGCGCATTCTGGTTGGAATATATTGGTTGGGGATACTCTATAAAAAATTACGCCATTGACAATGCTACTGTAAAAGTGCTTGACCTGTTTTCTCCTAACCTTTATTGTTTCTTCATGGACGGCACTTCCGCTGTCCGCCAACAGCTCATAAAGGAGATCCCCATGAGCAAATCTCACCACATTGTCCCTCATAAGGATGGCTGGGCCATCAAGCGCAGTGGCTCAGAACGCGCTTCCCACGTGTGCGGAACACAGAAGGAAGCCATCAACAAAGGCCGTAGCATCAGCCGCAATCAGGGAACCGAACTTGTCATCCACGGCAAGGACGGCCGCATCCGCGAACGCGACAGTCACGGCAACGACAACTTCCCGCCTCGCGGATAAGGAGTCGGCCATGGTTGAGAGAATAGAAAAGGCCGAGTGCGCCAACACTCGACCTGAATTCTGATCCGCCAACAAGAGCTGCCGCGGATCCCGGTGCATTTGGAGATGCCCTTTCTGTGTAGCAGAAAGCATAAACCGGCTCAAGGCGGCTCACACACTCTTGCCCGCAAAACTTGCCAGCCTATGAAAAAACTCATCGATTACGCCGCAGTCCTCACGGGAGTAGCGTTCCGCGTCGGCCTTACGCATGAGCCCGACGGCAACGCCCTTGTTGTGCAGATGAAAGACGTCTCTCCCGGCGAACCTCCCCGCTGGGGCGGCATGCTCCGCACCACGGTTCGCGAGCGCGCCACCTTCCTCGCGCCCGACGACATCCTCTTGCAGATGCGCGGCGGCAAATACTTCGCGGTTCACCTTCGCGAACTCCCCGCGCCCGCCGTTGCCTGCCAGCATTTTTTCATCCTTCGCTGTAAGTCGGAAATTCTGCCCGAATTCCTCACTTGGCAGTTGAACTTCGGCCCCTGTCAGCAGTATTTTCTTCAAAACGAGGCTGGTTCGGTCCAGCGCAGTCTGCGCCGTGCCGACGTGGAAAACCTGCCCCTCGTCGTCCCGCCCCTGCGGGAACAGCGGCTTTTTGCCGACCTCGCCGAAACCTGCCGCCGAGAAAACGAAGTCCTTCGCGCCCGCCTCGAACTCAATCAGCAGATGATGGACGGCCTCGCCTTCTCACTGCGCACGCAATTTAAAGGATAAGCCATGAGCCAGATAGAACAGCGTACCATCAACGACGCCGTGTGGGCCGCCTGCGACACCTTCCGCGGCACCATCTCTGCCGACGTGTACAAGGACTTCATCCTCGTCATGCTCTTCCTGAAATGCGTGTCCGACGTGTACAACGAGGAGCGCGCCCGCCTGCTGGAACAGTATAAAAACGAAGCGCTTGTCGATGCCATGATGAGCAAACAGCGCTTCACCCTGCCAGCCTCCGCCAACTTCTGGACGCTCCACGAAAAGCGCCACGAACCCGGCAACGGACAGCGCATCAACGAGGCTCTCGCCGCGCTCGAAGAGGCCAACGGCGCGAAACTGCGCGGCGTGTTCCAGGACATCAGCTTCAACACGGACAAGCTCGGCGAGGAGAAGCAGAAGAACACGCTCCTGCGCCTCCTGTTGGAAGATTTTGCTAAAGATTCCCTGAACCTGTCGCTCTCGCGCGTGGGCTCGCTGGACATCATCGGCAACGCCTACGAGTACCTTATCGGCAAGTTCGCCGCCGACGCAGGCCGCAAAGCTGGCGAATACTACACACCGCCGGAGGTCTCGGAACTGCTGGCGCGCCTGCTCGACCCGCAGTCCGGCGACCTCATTTGCGACCCGGCTTGCGGTTCGGCCTCTCTGCTCATGAAGTGCGGCCGCCGCGTGTTCCAGAACACGGGCAAGAAGGATTACGCTCTGTTCGGGCAGGAATCCATCGGCTCAACGTGGTCGCTGGCGAAGATGAACATGTTCCTGCACGGCGAGGACAATCACCGCCTCGAATGGGGCGACACCCTGCGCAACCCCAAACTGCTGGACGACGCCGGCAACCTTCTGCGCTTCGACGTGGTAACGGCCAACCCACCGTTCTCGCTGGACAAATGGGGTATCGAAGAAGCGGAGCACGACCCGCACGGACGCTTCAAGCGCGGCCTGCCGCCCAAGGGCAAGGGCGATTACGCCTTCATCCTGCACATGATCGAAACCCTCAAGCCTCGTACCGGGCGCATGGGTGTGGTAGTCCCGCACGGCGTGCTGTTCCGTGGCGCGGCGGAAGGCCGCATACGGCAGAAACTGCTGGAAGAGAACCTGCTTTCGGCGGTCATCGGCTTGCCGGAAAAGCTGTTCTTCGGCACGGGCATTCCGGCGGCCATCCTTGTTTTCCAGAAGACGAAGCAGGACGACAAGGTGCTGTTCATCGACGCCAGCCGCGAGTTCAAGCCCGGCAAGAACCAGAACCAGCTCACGCCGGAGAACCTCGACAAGATCCTTGACGTGTTCACCAGCCGCAAGGAGCTGGACAAATACTCGGCCCTCGTGCCGCTCGAAGCCATTCGGGCCAACGACTACAACCTCAATATTCCGCGCTATGTGGATACCTTTGAGGAAGAAGCCGAGATAGACCTTGCCGCCGTGCGTGCCGAACGCCTGAAGCTGGACGCCGAGCTGGCGGAGCTGGAAAAGAAAATGGCCGCGTATCTCAAGGAACTGGGGTACTAGAGCGAGAGAGTTCCAGTTGTCAAAGAATATCTGACAACTGGAACCTGTTGAAAAATAAGTCTTTTGTCGAAAATTTCAGATGTTTCCATTTTGGAAACAACTCGAAATGAGGAAATATTATGTTGCCCGAAGGTTGGAAAGTTGCCCGAATCGATGAAATCAGCTCACTCGTAACGAGTGGCGCGAGGAACTGGGCGCAATACTACTCGGAATCAGGTTCGTTATTCATACGGATGATGAACTTGATGAGAGATTCTATTTCCTTAAATTTAGAATCCATTCAGTATGTTGATGTTCGAGAAATTTCCGAGGCAAAACGGACGAGGGTTGAAAGCGGAGATATTTTATTATCCATTACAGCCGAACTCGGCAAGGTGTCCTTTGTAAAACAATTAGAAGAGGATGCATACATAAGCCAGCATGTCGCTATTGTTCGTATTAACGACCAAAAAGCCAATCCATGCTACATCGCCTATGTAATATCCTCAAAGGAATTTAACAAAAAACTGCAAAAATTGAATGATGCTGGAGCAAAGGCCGGGCTAAATCTTCCTACCATACGCGGCTTATCATTTAATCTCCCTCCTCTCGCCGAACAGAAGAAAATCGCCGAGATTCTTTCGACGTGGGATGAGGCTATTTCCGTGGTGGACAAACAACTGGAAAACTGCCGTCTGCAAAAAAAGGCTCTTATGCAACAGCTTTTGACGGGCAAAAAGCGGTTACCGGGATTTAGTGGGGAGTGGCGTAAGGTAAAGCTTGGAACATTGCTAAAGGAAGAAGGCCCTCGTAATAAAGGCGATAAGGTAACGAGAGTGCTGAGCGTTACCAACCATAGCGGGGTCATTCCTCCCGAAGAACAGTTTTCAAAACGTGTGGCCAGCGAAAACATCTCAACATACAAAATTATTAGAAAGGGACAGTTCGGCTACAATCCATCTCGATTGAATGTCGGATCTTTTGGGCGACTCGACAGGTTTGAAGAGGGGATTTTGAGCCCTCTGTATGTTATTTTCAGCGTCGATGAAACACGGCTTTTGTCTGACTACTTCCTGACATGGATGTACTCGGAAGAAGCTACTCAAAAGATAAAAAGTAGCACTCAGGGGTCTGTCCGAGATTCCGTGAATTTTGATGCGCTGTCTGCTTTTTCATTCATGCTCCCCCCTATAGATGAACAAAAGGCAATTTCCCAAATCTTTGCGGATGGAGAGAAAGAACTTTCTCTACTTGAGCAGAAAAGAGAATTGCTGAATCAAGAAAAGAATTCCCTCATGCAGCAACTTTTGACCGGCAAGAAGCGAGTCGCCGTTGAGGAGGATATATGACCGAAAAAGAAGTTGAACAGATGGTGACTGAAAGGAAACCGTCGCGTAAGCCTTTTGAAGAAACCAGATTCGGAGAGCATGACGACTTCGACCGTGAAATCATTGCGGACAATATTATAAAACTGCTCGATAGCGATTTGACCGACTGCTACCCCATGGCTATTGACGGCGGCTGGGGTACGGGCAAGTCGGAATTCTGCCATAAGCTCATCAATAAATTGCGTGATAAGAAGGATGACTACAAGCCTAGAAATGTCATCTACTTTGACGCCTTCGAGGCCGAAAACGTAGAAGAGCCGCTTCTTTCTCTTTTGGCAAAAATTACGGCATTTGTACCTAAGGATGAAAGAAAATTAGTTGCTTCTAAAATTGCTCCCGTTGCTCTCTATGCTTGTAAAGTTATAGGTAAGGGCGCACTTAGCCACCTCCTCAGACAGGACGGCGATGAACTGATTGATGGGCTTTCAAATGCCTTGCATGAGGAAGCTCAGAAGGGACTTGATGCAACCATCGACGGTCTTTTGAAACAATATGCACAGGCTAAAAATAATATTGACGCTTTAAGAACGGCCATCCAAACGGCTCTCGGCGAGAAGGAACTTGTTATTTTTATTGACGAGCTTGATAGATGTCGCCCCGATTTTGCCCTCAATGTTTTTGAGCTTGTGAAACACATTTTTGATATAGAAGGTGTAAAATTTATCTTCGTTTTCAATTCTGAACAAATCAAGTCTATGATAAGAAATAGATATGGGTTTGATGTTGATTCGGAGACTTATATAGAAAAATTTATAAAAATGTCGATAAATATACCTCAAATAATGTCTTCGTACTATGAAGTAAGCGCGTCTTTGCGCTTATATTGTTTAAAAATGAAAGAAATGCAAAAAGATCACCTCATAAAACGCGATAGTTTTATTTATAAATTTATTGAAGAGTTTATAAAGAATAATAATATCAGTCTTCGAGGGGTTGAAAAACTTGCTTTTTCTATAAAATTTCTCTGCAAAATGAAGCAAAATAATCCTCTTTCCAGTTCAAACTTTTTTCTTCCATGGGTGCTATTCTCAATGGTTGGGGTTTTAATTTTTACATTCAATAAAGAATTATCAAGAAAAATATTACAAGAAAACTCTGCAAAAGAAGATTATTTTAATTTTTTTAATGTTGTACATACAATCGCACCACGAAATAACTTGTCAAAATGTCAACTCATATCGGAACTTATATCTTTTGAATTTCAAACAGAATTTCCCCAAACAACAGAGGAAGAAAGACAGTTTACGCAAGATATACAAGAGTTCAGAACCGCAGTTTTCAGTAATGGATATCCCAGCGATGGTGTATTATCGCTTATAAAAGAAACTATCAAAACCCTGAACTTCTGCGGCTAAGAGGCTCCCCATGTCCATCGCTGATACTCCCGAAGATCGTCAGTCCAAGGCTCCGGCATTATCGCTTCTCTGCGGCATGGGCTATGCCTATCTGTCGCCGGAACAGGCCCTCGAACTGCGCGGCGGCGCGGAAGGCGGGCG
>JAFQPD010000064.1 GCA_017411945.1 Mailhella sp. | reverse complement strand
CTACACCACCGGCGTGCCCGCCATGGTCGGCGCCATGATGATGATCACCGGCAAGTGGAACAAGCCCGGCGTGTGGAACATGGAACAGATGGATCCCGATCCCTTCCTCGAAGAGCTCGCCAAGTACGGCCTGCCCTGGACCGTGATCGAACCCGCTCTGTAATACCGCATCTCTGAGAAGAGCGGACAGGGGAAGCCCTGCCCGCTCTTTTCGTCTGCGCATACTTCCTTTACGGGGAAACGCCTGCCGAGGACGCCATGACTCCCGAAGAACAGATAGCCCGCCTCGAGGAGCAGAACTATTTTCAGGAAAAGCTCCTCTCACAGCTCAACGAGGCCCTCACCTTCCAGCAGGCGCAGATAGACTTTCTGGAAAAGCGCATCGCAGAACTTGAACAGAACGTGACCAGCCTGCTCGAGACCTCGCCTCAGGAAGCCCCTGCAAACACTCTCCCGCCGCACTACATGCCGGAAAGGTACTAGAATGCTCGAATATCTGAACAAGCTGAAGCCCGAAACGTGGCCTTCCCCCTGCTTCGTCACCGACCTCGCCCTGCTGAAGAAGAACGCCGCCATACTCGACAGCGTACAGCAGCGCACCGGCGCGAAGATCATGCTGGCCCTCAAGTGCTTCTCTCAGTGGATGACCTTCCCCGTGCTTTCCCGCGCCATGCGCGGCCCGCTCTACGGCTGCTGCGCCAGCTCTCCCGACGAAGCCCGCCTCGCCAAGGAAGACTTCTGCGGGGAAGTGCATGCCTTCGCCGCCGCCTGGAGCGAAGAAGAACTTGCCGAGACCCTGCGCTATGCCGACCACATCGTGTTCAACTCCTTCGCCCAGTGGAAGCGTTTCCGCCCGCTGGTGAAGAAAGCTGAAGAAGAGCGCGGCATAGAGATAGAATGCGGCCTGCGCCTGAACCCTGAGCATTCCGAAGGCGCCGTGCCCATCTACGACCCCTGCTCTGCCGGTTCGCGCCTCGGCATACGCCCTTCCGCCTTCGAAGCCGCCCTTGCTGAAGACCCCCATGCTCTGGACGGCATCTCCGGCCTGCACTTCCATACGCTCTGCGAGCAGAATTCCGACTGCCTTGCCCGCACGCTCGAAGCCGTGGAAAAGCATTTCGGCAAGCATTTCCGCCAGATGAAATGGATAAATTTCGGCGGCGGCCATCACGTCACTCGCGATGACTACGACATCGACCTGCTCTGCAAATGCATCGAGCATGTGCGCGACACCTATGACGTCCTGGTCTACCTCGAACCCGGTGAAGCCGTGGCCCTCAATGCCGGCGTGCTCGTGGCCACAGTCCTCGACGTGGTGCAGGCCGACATGCCCATCGCCATACTCGACACTTCCGCCGCCTGCCACATGCCCGACGTCATGGAAATGCCTTACCGCCCCAACATCATCGGTTCCGGCGAAGCTGGCGAAAAGGCCTTCACCTGCCGCCTTGCCGGCAAGTCCTGCCTTGCTGGCGACGTCATCGGCGAATATTCCTTCGACAAGGCCCTTGAACCCGGTGACAAGCTCGTTTTCCTCGACATGGCCATCTACAGCATGGTGAAGACCACCACCTTCAACGGCCTGCGCCTGCCCTGCATCGCCATCTGGGATTCCGAGACAGACCAGCGCCGCGTGACCCGCACCTTCGGCTACGAAGATTTCCGCAGTCGCCTGTAAGGCTGTGTTCAAACGCATCCCGGGAGCGTCCGTTAAAAAACGGACGCTTTTTTATTATCAGAACATACTAATACACCTGCAATATGAATAATATATTTATACAAATCTTATAGAACACTGCAATATTATAACGTGCAAAAAACTGAACCTTCTAATATTTCTAATATTGTTTTTGTACTTGTAAAAATTTTACACCTTCACACACGCAGGATTTCACGCCTGCATTATTGAACACTTGCGCTTTCACATACTCATCCTGCGAAAAAGTTCTCGCAGGAGGCGCAAGACAACAGTGGGAAGGTATGGAATGAAAAAACTTCTTACTCTCTGTCTGGCCGCAGGCATGACGCTCTCGGCCGCACACGGCGCTTCCGCCGTAGAACTCAAGGTAGACGGCACTTACGACTTTTCCTTCAGCGGCTCTTCGAACATCAATGGCGGCCGCTCCTTCATGAGCTCCTCCGACCATCGCCACAACTTCAAGCGCGATCTCCGCGGACGCCAGTTCGACGCTCTCCAGCGCATGCGCCTCGGCTTTGAATTCATCATGAGCGAACAGCTTTCGGCCTATTATCAGGCCCAGATAGGCACCTTCTACTGGGGTGGCCCGTACAAGGGAGCCAAGAAGGCAGAAGCCGACGGCGGCTCCCTCGCCACCCGTGCGGCCAACGTGACCACTCGCCTCGCCTATCTGGACTGGATGGTTCCCAGAACCGACATCCATGTGCGCATGGGCCAGCAACCCTTCGCCCTTCCGGCCTATGTTGCCGGAAGCCCCATCCTTGACGACCCTGCCGCCGGCGTAGCCATCAATGCCCCCATCACCGACTGGCTCGACCTCACCGGCTTCTGGATCCGCGCCGTATCCGACCAGTCCAAAACGTCCACCGGCGAATATGAGTACGACAATGCCGACGTCGACCTCTTCGGCCTTGTGGCCGACATGAAGTTCGATGCCTTCCGCCTTACGCCCTGGGGCATCGTGGGCCATGGCGGCAAGGAATTCGCCAACGTAAAGAACGCAGGCAACACCGCCTCCGGCGTGCTTCCCTTCAACGGCATGAACCGCCTGTACCGTGAAAACGGCGTGCTCATGAGCGAAGCCGACGGCTCTTCCTCCACCATCTGGTTCGCCGGCATCAGCGGCGAATACAAGCCGTTCGACCCCCTCCGCCTTGCTCTGGACTTCTATTACAGCTCAACCGACAACTCCCACGCCTCCACTGAGCGCAGCGGCTGGTATGTGGCCGGCCTTGCCGAATACAAGATGCCGTGGTTCGTGCCTGCCATCGTGGCCTGGTACGCCACCGGCGACGACGGCAACGCCTCCAACGGCTCCGAACAGCCGCTCACCCTTTCCGGCGGCTTCGACCCCGGTGCCCGCGCCTATTTCGACGGCCGCTTCAGCATCGCCAACACCATCGACAAGTGCGACGCCGGCGGCACCTGGGGCGTGAGCGCACAGCTCAACAAGATCTCCTTCATGAGAGATCTGCACCACGATCTTGCCGTCACCTACTTCCAGGGCACGAACAGCAAGCACATGCCCAGAACCATCGAGCGTCTCGGCGGCGAAGTCTCTCCTGCCGACTACCTGACTCGCGGTGATTCTATCATTGAAGTGGACTTCAACAGCACGTATCAGATCTACAAGAACCTCGTTGCAGTGCTCGAACTCAGCTACCTGTTCCAGGACATCGACGACAATGTCTGGCGCACTGCCGACGACAGTAAGGGCGACTTCTCCGACGCATGGCGCGCCGCGCTGAACTTCCGCTACAAGTTCTAGAGCAGCAGCTCCGCCGCCCTGCCGCTTTTCTGTCATTCCTTATGCGGCAAGGCTCCCCCCGGCAGGAGCGATGCCTGAGGCCGGATCCCGAGGGAAGGATCCGGCCTTTTTCCATTAAAAACAAAGCCCCTCCTGAAGCAGGAAGGGCTTCGAAAAAGCAAGAGTCATTCCACGGGAGAAACGGCCGCTTTCCCGCCGGGAACGGAACTTTCCACGGGAAGCTCCATAGCCGAAGGAAACTCGCCGCGCCTGTATTTTTCGGCAAAGGAATGGAGTCCGCTGAAAATGAGCTCCTTGAAATAGGCGTTCATGTCTTCGCAGCGATAGTGGAAGATGGGAGCCAGCGCCCTTGCCATATCGCGCTGGATGCAGAGCATGATGAGGTAGGGGCTCATGACAGTGATGACGCAGCAGTTCAAAGCCGGATCTCCCACGGGGATGCCGGTTATCTCGGAAAGGAGCTTGGAAATGGAGCGTTCCTTGGTCAGCGTGCCCTGCAGGAAGGAAAGCCCGCCCAATGCCGAAGGGGCGATGAGCTCGTGGGCCCAGATGCGGGAATGCCAGCTTTGGGAATTGTAGATGTTGGCGATGTACGCATCGAGCACCATGCCCAGCCTTTCCTCGGCAGAACACCCGGCATCCATGATGCTTTCCATTTCCCGTTCGTTGACGATATGCTCGTGCACGTCTTCGAGCACGGCGCGGTAAAGATCGTCGCGGCTGCCGAAATGGTAATTCACGGCCGCGAGGTTCACCCCGGCCTCCTTGCATATCATCTTGCTGGTGGTATCGGCATAGCCGTGCTCGGCAAAAAGCCGGACTGCCGTTTCGAGGATATGGCGGCGGGTGGCCTCGCCGTCCTCACGGACGTTCTTCTTACGGGAAAAAAGGGAAATCATGAAGCGTGTCCTTTGCTGAAGCAACAGGCGCAATATAAAACAAGAAAGGCCGGGCCGCAATGCGGACCAGCCTTAAATTCGAAAGTCGGGGCATTACGGACGGTCATGCCCCGGAACTTCCATAACCGTCTTCTGAGGGCAGGCAGACGTTACGCGTATCTCTTTCATAACGGCTGCACCGTCCGTCCCGCAGAGCGGCTTGCGCAACTTTGAAATGGAGAGGTGTATTCCAAAGCACGCCACGAGCGAAATTCGTTCCCGAAGGAAAAGCATCGAACCAAGTTCAAATGCGAATTTGAATTTGAACTAAAGCCCCAATCTTGTCAATACAAAAATCATTCATCCATAGCAGAAAAGAAAAAATGCCCTTTTGCGAGAGGCCGCTTTTGCTCTGGGAGAGGCATAATCTTGACAAAAGCCCATAAGTATCTCAAGGCCAGAGGAAAAAGCCGAGGTCTTCATGCTTCCCAACCGCGCCCACCATACCCGCGCCACGCTCATCGGCCTTTCCGCTCCCCTGTGCTGGGGCATGTCCGTAGGGCTCACGCGATGCATCACGGAATCCTTCGGCATGGCCGCCGGGCTTGCCGTGTTCAACTGGGTGACCTGCGCCTTCCTTCTCCTTGTCCTCGGCCTGCCGGATCTGAAAAAATTCTCGAAGAAGTTCCTCTTCCTCGGCGTGCCCATGGGCAACGTCTATACCATCTGCTACTGCCTTTCGCTCTATCTGGCAGACGGCCCCCAGCAGGTGGTGGAAGTGGGCATGGTGAACTATCTATGGCCCTGCCTCGTGGTGCTCTTCGCCGTGCTCTTCAACGGGCAGAAGGCGCGATGGTGGCTGTGGCCCGGCGTGGCGGCCTGCTTTCTGGGGCTCACGCTCGTGCTTGGCGGAGAACACGGCATACGCCCGGAAGAACTTCTGGAACACATACGCTCCAATCCGTGGAGCTACGGCCTTGCCTTTGCCGGTGCGGTGACATGGGGCATATACTCCAACGTGGTGCGCGCCTGGTCCAACGGGCAGAACCCGGCCCTCATCGTCTTCACCATCGACGCCCTCATGTTCTCCGCACTGTGGGCCATGGGCTATGGAGAACTCTCCAGAGGCTCGCTTCAAGGCTGGATAAGCGTGGTGCTCGGCGGCATAGCCGTGGGCGGCGCCTATGCGGCATGGAACTATGGCGTGACGCACGGCAACATCACGCTCATCGGCATAGCCTCGTACTTCACCCCTGTGCTTTCCTGCATCTTTTCTTCTCTGTGGATAGGCGCAAGCATATCCGGCCCGTTCTGGCTGGGCGTCGGAGTGCTCGTGGCGGGCTCTCTCGTCTGCTGGCATTCGACACGTGCGGCCGGCCGGAACTGAAGTTCCGAAGTCTTGACTCCCAGACGAAAGCGTCTAAAATCACATTTATTTGCTTGAGAATGTCATATTGACTGCTCTCTCCCGGCGACGCTTCATGCGCAGGAGGAAAAATGTTCAAGATAGAACGCATTGCCGCACCCAATCTTGCCAAGACCAGATTTCGCTTGAAAAGCGTTAACAATCTGGACTTCTGCACCGTTACGCTGACGCTTTTTGGCAGAACCTGGCGCATTAAATACTCTGCAAAATTCAACTATTTTTTCATAGCGCGACAGGTACGGCGAGAGCGACTGATGATCGACGCCCTTTCCCAGTCCTATCTTCGCCAAATCATTCAGCTGGAGACAGGCAAAAAGCTCACCTCTTTCGAGCGGCTCAATACCGTGGGATGCTGTACCGACTACTACTTCCGCGGATGTCTCGATGGGCAGGACGTTTTCGTCAAAGCCCTTCTTTCCCGCCTGGCCACCGATACGGGAACTGGCCCTGCCATGCTGAACGAGTACGAAAAATCCGTGCTTCTCTCTGAAGAATGCCGCTATGTTCCCAAGCCCCTTCACTACATCCAGTGCCTTCCCTGTGAGATCATCATCACGCCCTTCATACAGAACATCCGCCCTCTGCAGTTTTTTATCGACAGAGAAGCTCCCATTCCAACCTGGATGTACGACCAACTGAAGGAAATCGCAGGCTATCTGAGTTCCAAACGGCTCGTCCATCGCGATCTCAACGGCAGCAACATATCTGTCGGCTCGATCGCAGGAGGAACGCCTCAGCTCTTCCTCAACGACCTTGCCTACATGACTTGGCTCGATGACAACGGAAACGTCGTCCCGACCAATCTTGAAAAAAAAGTGCAGAAATACATACAGCCCGCCTACAGGCAGGATGATGAATTCATGTTCAACCAGCTGCTCACTGCCGTCAAAAATAAAATTGAGGCCGACGCACAAAAACATCAGTAGCTTTTGCGATGGACAGCCTCTAACTACAGACTTTGCATACAGGAGCACATCATGTTCAAAATAGAAAAAGTTGAAAAACTTCCTTGGAAGCGCACTCGCAGCGGCAAGAAGAAAAAGTTCTTCATGTATCCCGAAAATTCCATTGAGCACTGCGCGTGGGTCATCGTTCTTTTCGGAAAAGCGTATAGGATAACGTACTCTTTCAAACTCAACTATTTCTTTGTCGCCCAGCGGGTACAAAGGCAAAATATGGTTCTTGATTCTCTCGTGCAAGCCTTCGTTCACGAAACGATAAAGCACGAATACGGATCTCCGGTCACCTCACTCGTGCGCCTCCGTGTTACTGGCGGATGCACCGACTACTTTTTCAAAGGAAAGCTCGATGGCACCGATGTCTTCATCAAGGCTTCCCTTAGCCGTATGAAGACCGACCCTGCCAAAGGCGGCGTTCTGAAGAACGAATACGAAAAAGGCCTCATCGCTTCGGAATGCCCCCATTTCATCCGGCCTCTTCTCTACGTCAACGCCAGCACCTGCGAGATACTCGTCACGCCCTTCATAGAAAACCTCCGGCTTCTGGAAGACCTCCTCGTAGAGGATGAAGCCATCCCGGACTGGGTGAGCTCCCAAATCGCAGACTCGGCGGCATGGCTGAAGGCAAACAATCTGGTGCATCGGGACATACACTCCGCCAACATCGTTGTCGGCAATCTTCCGGGACAAAAGAGCCAAGTATTCATAACCGACTTGGCATTCATGACCCGCATCAACGAAGAAGGGAACATTGTTCCCATCAACATCGAAGATGAAGTGCGCAGAATAAAAAAAGGCGCGGCCAGCAAAAATGACGACGAATACTTTGCCTGCATACTGAAAAGACTAAGAGAGAGAAACTCTCCTGAATGATCCTGCAGCATATATCGCAGAAGCCCCGTTCCACATTTCATGGAGCGGGGCTTCTTTCATTCAGTCGCCAGGCTTACTGCAGCTTGGAGAGCAGTTCTTCGCGGATGGCAGTGATGGAGCCGGAACCGTCGAGAGCGATGTAGCAGGTCTCGCCCTTTTCGGCGAGGGCCTTGAAGTAGTAGGCTGCGGCCAGAGTGCCGTTCACTTCATCATAGTAGATGTCGTGACGCTTGTTGATGGCGGCCTCGTCCTGGTCGTCGGCGCGGGTCTTCAGCTCGCCGCCGCACACGCGGCAGACATCGCCGTTGGGCTTGATGGCCTCGATGAAGATATTGTTGGGGTGATTGTTGTTGTTCACGCAGAGGCGGCGGCCCATGATGCGGTCGCGGGCGGTGGAGCGGGGAAGCAGGATCTCGACCACATAGTCGAGCTTCATGCCTTCGGCCTTGAGGGCTTCGTCGAGCTTGCGGGCCTGTTCCATGTTGCGGGGGAAGCCGTCGAGCAGCCAGCCGCTGTCGCCCTGATTCTTGAGGATGTCGAGCACCATGGGGATGGTGATGTCGTCGGGCACGAGTTCGCCCTTGTCGATGTAGGCTTTGGCCTTCATGCCCAGTTCGGTGCCGCCGCCGATGTGCTTACGGAAGATGGCGCCGGACTCGATGTGAGCGATGCCGTACTTTTCCATGAGAAGGGCGCCCTGGGTGCCCTTGCCGCTGCCGTTGGGGCCAAAAATCAGAATATTCATCGTATCCTCTCGCGCAGTTCACGCTTTCGCCGCGCACCTTCCGTGCCCGGCTTCGAGGCGCAGACCAAGAGCCTGCGCGGAGCGGCGTCCGCCGCCCTCAGGGTTAGAAACACCGTCACCGGGCTGGGCCCGGCGGCGTCCTTTTCCGTGCCGCCTCATGCGGCGTCCGGCCCATTGGCAGGCCGGAAAATATCTGCCGCCTAGTCCAGCGGCGGGAGTTCGCTTTCGTCCACGATGACGGCACGGCCTTCGGTGCGGATATCGCGGCAGCGGAGCTTATAGTCTTCCAGATAGCGGAAGCCTTCGTGGGCGAACTCGGCATGGCTGGCCTCACGGCTGATGCCGGGGCAGTCCTCGCGGGCCATCTCGAAGCTCACGCGGTCGATGAGGTTGCCTCGGAAGAACGGCCACGCGCGGCACACGGAAGGCCGGGCAGGATGGATGGAACAGCCTTTGCCTTCCTTGAAGAACATGCAGAAGCCGTCGTCGCCTGCTTTGAGCGTGGGCTTTCCGCCCATGGTTTCCGTATAGCGTTCCAGCACTTCTTCGGCAGCCAGGCCGAAGTGGGCGCAAAGGCGGGGCAGGTCGCGCGGGCCGACCACGATGCCGCCACGGCCCTCACAGCATTTGCCGCAGCGCAGGCAGGTGAAAGTCGCGGTCCTGTCATTGAACAGAGCCTTATGCACGGTCTCGATGCACCTGTCTTCCACGACCTTGACGCCGGCCTCGAACATGAGCTGGCCGGCCTCGGCATTGCGTATGCCTTCCTGCATCCAGAATATCTGAGGGAGCTTCGGGAGCTGGAGCACTTCGCGGGCGTGGTCCGCACAATACTGGGGAGCGCGGAACAGGCAGACGATATCCGGCTCGAAGCCGAGCTCCGCAAGCTCCAGTATGCTGTGCGCATTGGCGAGCCCCCACGTCTGCCTGCGCACAGGATGCACGGGCATGACTTCGAATCCGGCGTTCAGCAGGTAGCGGCCCACATGGTCGACGGGAGAGCCAAGGTTGTCCTTGGCTCCGATGATGGCAATGCGGCGGGCGCGGCCCAACATGGCTCGAAGCTGATCGTCGAAAAGCATGGATACTCCAGAAAATTCTTCACGGGACAAGACTACACTAGCCCTGCCTGCGGCTTTTTGCAATGCCTTCCGCCCTGTCATGCATAAAAAGCCTTGCACCTCAAAGAAAAAGCCCGGCGAAGCGGGCTCAACTGAAAAGTTCTGAAAGGGATGGGGCTGGGGAAGGGAAACTTTTCCAAAACTTTCCCCTTCCCCAGAAAAACATCCTTCCTTCTACGCCTTCTCGAACCAGGCGTTCAGGCGTTCTTCGTATTCTTCGTCGTTCCAGAGACGCTGCTCGTACATGCCGGCAAGGGCGCGCTGACGCGAAGCCTCGGAGAGCATGAGGGCAGAGGCCACAGACACGTTGAAGCTCTGCACCATGCCGTACATGGGTATGTACACCTCGCCATCCACCATAGGCACGAGCTCAGGGGAAACGCCGCTGTGCTCGTTGCCCATGATGATGGCCGTGGGCCTGGTGAAGTCATAGGCAGTGAGAGGCTTGGCGGCAGGAGAACAGCTCGTGGCGAGTATCTGCATGCCCTGCCCGTGCAGGCATTCCACCAGCTCTTCCTTGGAGGAGTGGCGAATGGTGTTCACCCACTTGAAGGCAGAGGCGGAAGTCTTGCGGCTGAGCTGAGGGAAGGCGCACTGGCTGTAGTACAGGTGCACTTCCGGCACGCCGAAGGCATCGCAGCTGCGGTAGATGGCGGAAACGTTGTGCGGGTCCCACACGTTGTCCATCACAAGGGTAAGCCCCTTCTGACGCTGGGAAAGCACCTTTTCTATCTTCGCCCGGCGGCGTTCGGTCATGGTACGCATTTAGAACTCCAGAGAACCGGTAGTGCGGGGGAAGGGAAGCACGTCGCGGATATTGGAAATGCCGGTGAGCAGCATGATCATGCGCTCGAAGCCCATGCCGAAGCCGGAGTGGGGAACGGAGCCGAAACGGCGAAGGTCGAGATACCACCAGTAGTCTTCGGGGTTCTGGCCAAGCTCGACGATGCGCTGGGTGAGGCGGTCGAGGCGTTCCTCACGCTGGGATCCGCCCACGAGTTCGCCAATGCGGGGAACGAGCAGATCCATGGCGGCCACGGTCTCGTTGTCATCGTTCATGCGCATGTAGAAAGCCTTGATGCCCTTGGGGTAGTCGTACACGGTGACAGGAGACTTGAAGTATTCCTCGGCGAGGAAGCGTTCGTGCTCGGTCTGCAGGTCGGTGCCGAAGGACACAGGGTATTCGAACTTCTTGCCGCTCTTCTGGAGCAGGTCGACGGCGTCGCGGTAGGAGACGCGGGCGCAGCCCTTCTCGATCATGCCGTTCAGGTCGTTCAGCAGGCCGGGAGCCACGAACTTGTCGAAGAGGGCGATGTCGTCGGAGCACTTCTCGACGACATGCTTGATGGTGTGCTGGATGAGGCCTTCAGCCAGCTCCATGTTGTCCCAGATGTCATTGAAGGCGGCTTCGGGCTCGACCATCCAGAACTCGGCGGCATGGCGGGGAGTATAGGAATGTTCGGCGCGGAAGGTGGGGCCGAAGGTATAGACCTTGCCGAGGCCGGTAGCCAGAGCTTCGGCTTCGAGCTGGCCGGACACGGTGAGGCTGGCGGCCTTTCCGAAGAAGTCGTTCTCGAAGAAATTGCCGGATTCAGGCTTGGGGCCGCCGTCCACGGGCAGGGTGGTCACGCGGAACATCTCGCCGGCGCCTTCGCAGTCGGAACCGGTGAGGATGGGAGCGTGGACGTAGTAGTAGCCCTGGCCGCGGAAGTAGTCATGGATGGCCATGGCCGCTTCGGAGCGGATGCGGAAGGCAGCGCCATACTTGTTGGTACGGGGGCGCAGGTGGGCGATGGTGCGCAGGAACTCGTCGGAATGGCGCTTCTTCTGGAGCGGGAAGGTGGCCGGATCGGCAAGGCCGAACACGGTCATGGCCTGGGCGCGGACTTCCCACTTCTGGCCCTTGCCGAGAGATTCCACGAGGTCGCCGCAGACGCTCACGGCCGCGCCGGTGTTCACGCCTTCAAGGGCGGCCCAGGCTTCAGTGCCTTCATCGATGATGACCTGCAGGTTCTTGAGGCAGGAGCCGTCGTTCAGTTCGAGGAAGGCGAAGGTCTTGGAATCGCGGCGGGTACGCACCCAGCCGCACACGGTGACGCCATTGCGGGGTTCGAGGGAAGCAAGAGCTTCGCTGATGCTGGTACGCTTCATGAGAAAATCGCTCCAGGGAGGAATTATTGGTAAAAGTACGGCAGGGATGATACGCCATTGCGGCCCGTTGCGCAACCGTTCCGCCGGCCGATAATGTCAAGCCCCTTGCGCCGGACCGAAGCGGCAGATATACTGATTTCTTTCCTGAAAACAGCATTCAGGCGGAGAAAGCATGAACGTCATAGGCAACATACTCTGGATAATATGCGGAGGCTGGCTCACCGCCCTGCTCTGGTGCGCATTCGGCGCGCTGGCCTGCATCAGCATCGTGGGCCTGCCCTGGGGGCGCGCCTGCTTCGTCATGGCGGGCTTCGCCTTCATGCCCTTCGGCTACGAATCCATCTCCCGCGAAGTCCTCTACGGCAGGAAGGACATCGGCACAGGCGTGCCCGGCGTCATCGGCAACGTCATCTGGTTCATCTTCGCCGGACTGTGGATAGCCCTCGGCCATATCGGCACGGCCGTAGCTCAGGCCCTCACCATAATCGGCATCCCCTTCGCATGGCAGCACATCAAGATGGCCGAACTCGCCCTCTTCCCCATCGGCAAGACCGTCGTCCCCTGCGAGATGGCCGCCGAAGCTCGCCGCCGCCGTGCGGCAGAAGAGTTCGAAAGGGTGCGGGACTTCCGATGAAATGGGTCACGCATCAGGCCATGGCTGTCATGGGTTCCTTCGTGCTGGGCATGCCGCTTTCAGGGATAGCCTCCGCATGGGCAGGCTCCGTCGTGCCGGACATCCTCGATCAGCGCGAGGCCGGCAAAGCCCTCTTCTTCCGCCAGCGCAAATTCAACAAGGTGCACAGGCGCGCTTCACACTGGTTCGGCTGGTGGCTCGTGCTGTGGCTTTTCCCGCTCACCGAACTCATGGGCCCACTGCCAGCCGCGCTCGTCAACGGCTTCGGCTTCGGAGCCTTCTCGCATTGCCTGCTAGACATGTGCACCACGCACGGCACGCCGCTCGTCCCCTTCGCGGAGAAACGCTTCTCCCTCAAGATATGCAGTACCGGCGGCTTCGGGGAATACGCCATACTCATCCTGACCATCGTCGTCTTCTGGCTGGCGAAGCGGCAGGACATAGCGGCGTGGAACGTACCTCTGTTCTAGAAAAGTCACGCGGACGCAAAAAAAGGAAGGCTCATCACCTTCCTTTTTCATTTCAGCGTCGCTTGTCCAGCGGAACGAGCGGGGCTCCGGACCGCATGGCCTCCAGTGCCCTGCCGTTGCGCCTGTTCACGAAGACGAGTCGGCCAAGGTCGAATCCTGCATCCTGAGGCCTGTCGTGCGGGATGCGCATGCGGCAGAGCACGACCACATCTTCGGGGATATCCGAGAACGCCCCTTCGGGAACACAGCCGAGAGCCGTCAGCTCCTCCGCCGAAAGCACAGGGAGAGCTCCCGCTCCCAGACTGCGCACATCGACAAGCAGAAGCCGTTCGCCTCCGCCCTCCGCACTCTGCAGCATGAACGCCGAGCTTTCAGGAGAAAGTCGGAAAAGGCGACAGGCACAGGCTCCGCCGAGGGCTTCCATTCCAGAGGAAAAAGTCACTTCGTATTCCATGCGATGCAATGTTGCATAAAAAACTCAAGGCATCAAGCTCAGCGGCGTTCCTTCTCGTGCCCGTAGATGCCGCCGGCCAGCGCGCCGAGCCCTCCGCCGATAAGCGCGCCCATGGTGCCGCTTCCGCCTGCTATGGCGGAGATGCCCGCCCCCACGAGAGCACCGGCTCCTGCGCCGGAAAGAGCCCCCTGCTGAGTCTTGTTCATATGCGTGCAGGCCAGAGGACCAAGGGCCAGTGACGCGCAAAGAGCCAGCGCGGCACATGCAGTCATGCTTCGCTTCATCGCTTCCTCCTCATTTCTCGGCTTTCTGCTGGGCTTCTACGGCAGGGCGCACCATCTCCGTCCAGATGACATCGAAGACATGCCGCTTCTTCTGTTCCGGGTTCTGCGTGTAGAACTCGTCTATCTGCCGCACGATGTCAGGCCGGGCCTTGTCGCGGAAGGCTATCTGCCATCCGTTGGCGAAGCGGGAGAGCTGTACCGTGCCTCCGCGCTCCTCGGCCACCTGTTTGATAGCGGCTTCCATGGCCATGGCACATTCCACGCCGAGAAGGAAATCCAGCTTGGACTGAGGGGCGGAAGACTGCCACACGAAGCCATCGAGCGACGCCATGGGCGTATTCTCCGCAGTCTCCAGCGAAGAGGCCTGAGGCACAGACTGCTCATGGCGGCAGCCTGTCACGCCCGCCATCAGAACCAGCACAAGAACGGGAACGGCCGACTTAAAAAATTTCAGGGTCATAGCACTGCTCCTTGAAAGGTTGTGCCATGACCCTGAAAGGTCTGTCCTTAGCGGTCAATGAGTATGAAGGCTCAGTCCGGCTTCTTCATGACGACGGTGCGCACGGCGGGATCGCCCTTGGCATCTCGCGCACCTGCGGCCTTGAGGTCGTTCAGCCAGTTCCTGCCCAGAAGCTTACGGGCCAGCCACTCGGAGTTGTGCAGGACGGGGCGATGCGTATCGATGACGGGCTGTTCGCCCTGCTTCTGCTCCACTTCCTGCCCCTTGCCGCGGGCCGGATTGGCGGCATCCATGGTCATAAGCGTGCGGGCTATGCCTATCTTGCAGGACGGACAGCCCACAAGGATGGGGGAATCCGCCTCGTAGCCGGCAAGCGCGGCCTGAAGGTTGCCGCGCTTGCGCTCGCGAAGCGTATTGTAGATGGAGGGGCAGGTGTACGCGCCAGCTCCAGATTCGCCGCAGCAGCCGGGATTCAGCATGATGGAAGAACCGGTGAGACGTTCCAGCGCACGAGCGACCTTGCCAGCATCCTTGGTGGCTTTCACGCCGGACCATGCCGGATGGCAGGAGGAGTGATAGATGATGCGTTCGGCATCCTCGCCCGGAAGCTCTTCGATGAGCGGCAGGCGGTCCACAAGGAGCTGGACTATGTCGTTATGCGGCAGGACGTTGCCGTTCAGGTCCGTCAGGCCATGCCGCATGAGGGACTCTCGACAGGAGCCGCAGGCCGTGACCAGCATGTTCACGTCGAAGCCCGCTTCAGCGGCGGTCTGAAGGGCCTTGGCGATGACTTCCCGGTTCAGCTGGAGATTGCTTTCGTAGCGGTCGGCATCGCCGGAGGCCAGCACGGGATAGCCGCAGCAGAGATGGCGGCCGGGCATGACCACAGGCACCCCGGCATGCATGAGCAGGGCCAGCGTGGACTGCGCGATGCGGCGGTAGAACACGGAGCCGCCGCAGCCGGGGAAGTAGAGCACTGCAGGCACGCGCTTCTCGAGCACGTCCTTGGCATCCACTCCAGCCGCCGCCGGAAGGAAGAGATGCGCCGGGGCGTTCCTGTCCATGTGCAGGCTCTCGTACACGCTCACCATGCCGAGGGCCGGGCCGCGGTGCGAGAAGAGCGGGCTTTCCATGCGCTGACGCCACATCTTAGGCACCAGCGGCAGGAAGGAGTTCATCACGTTCTGGCCGAGAGCCGCCATCTTGGCGAACTTGGGCACGCGCTTCGCCGGATCGGCGGAAAGCACGTTGATGACCTGAGACTTGAGCGGGTGGCCGCCCTCGCCTTCGCGCTTCACATAGGCCAGAGAACTGAGGGCGACTTCGGAAGACTCGATCTTCACAGGGCAGACGGAAGCACAGCGGCCGCATCCGGTGCAGTGTTCCAGCAGGTGGCGCAGTTCGACCAGCAGATCAGGATCGGGCTTCCCGCTGGTGACCTGAGAGTAGTAGATGGCCTCGATGAGCGCACCGAGTATCATGTTCTTATTGCGCGGGTTGTACTGGAAGGAACGCTCCGGATAGACCATGGGGCATACCTGCTTGCACTTGCCGCAGCGAGTGCATACCTGCACCTGTTCGAGCAGGCGTATGAGGCATTCCTTGTCCGGCAGGCCGGATTCGCGGATATCCGCGATAAGGCGGTTGAAAGAAAAGGTGAAGGGCCGCACGGGGAGCTTGCGCGTGACCAGCTTGCCGGGGTTCAGCAGATCGCGCGGGTCCACGCGCATCTTGAATTCGCGCAGTTCCTCCATCTGCTTCTGATCGAGGAACGTGATCTTGGTGATGCCTATGCCATGCTCGCCGGAAACCGCGCCGCCAAGCTCCTGCGTTTTGGCCATGACCTGCATAGCCACATCCTCGGCATGCTCTATCATGCGGGGATCGTTGGAGTTCACAGGAATGTTCACATGGCAGTTGCCGTCGCCGGCATGCATGTGGCTGGCCACGATGATACGGCTGCTCCGCATATATTCGAGGATAGCCTCGATACGCGAAGCAAGGCGGGGGAAGCGTTCCTTCTGGGCTGCCAGCCAGCTCTCGGCACGCTCCGTCACAGCGTCGTCGGTGAGTTCAGGGTCTATGTTCGACTCATCGGAACCGGCCACGCGGGAAGCGAAGGCGAACTCCGCGTTGAATTCGTCATCGTCCATGGGGAAGCCCTGAAGGCGCAGGAGGTCCTGCAAGGCGAAACGGTAGGCATCGCCAGCCGCCACCACGTTGAGAACTTCGAGGTAGCGGGCGAATTCGGGGATGAGGGCCATGGGAAGGACCACGTCCTCGTTGATCTTGAAGCCGGAAGTGCGCTTGGCTATGGCGGAAAGGCGGTGGCGGTCTTCCCAGAACTCGGCGGCTTCCTTCTTGTCTCTGGCTATGGCCGCGTAGACATAGCGGTCTTCCCTGGCGAGGTCGGCAATGGCCTTCACCGTATCGTCGAGCAGGAAGGAATCGTTGCCGTCAACCTGAACGATGATGACGGAGATGGGGCTTCCCTCATGCTGGTCGGACTTGGCCTTGTAATTGATGGCCTGCACATACTTGGAGTTGAACTCCTCAAGGGCCGAAACGCGCACGTCGCCGCCCTGTTCGCGGATGCGGTCGCGCAGTTCCACTATCTTGCGTACCAGCTCGGCGGCAGGGACCATGGACTTCCCGTAGAATTCCAGCACCATGACGCGGGACTTGGACGGCATGGAATGCAGGATGAACGTAGCTTCGGTGATGATGCCGTCTATGCCTTCCTTCTGCATGCCGGGCAGGCCGTCGAGCAGCTTATTGGTCACGTCCTTGCCGAGGCCGTCCTGACGCACGTCGCCGCCCTTGAGGCGCACCACATTGCGCATGCCGCCGGAAAGGTCCTTCACTTCGAAGACGGCCGTTTCGCCGGGCATGATCTTATGGCGGGGATGATCGACGCGCTCGATGCGGATGATCTCGCCCGTGGGCGTGACCATGCTCCACGAGAGCAGGTTGTCTATGGTGGTGCCATACTCGAAGCAGAACGGGCCGCCGGAATTCTCGGCCACGTTGCCGCCGATGGTGGACGCCGTCTTGGAAGCCGGGTCGACAGTGAAGAGCAGGCCCTTGGAGGCCGCGAAGTCGATGGCGTCCTGCGTGATGACGCCGGCCTGGCAGGTCATGGTCTTCGCTTCCACGTCAACGGACTTGGCCGTGAGGCGCGTGGTGCTCACCACCACAGTGCGCTTGCGGGCGGGCACAGTTCCGCCGGTGAGGCCGGAGGCTCCGCCCCGGGGGATGAGAGCGAACTTCATCTCGTTGGCGAGGCGCACGAGCGCGCTCATCTGCTCCGGGGTATCAGGCTCGACCACGAGGAGAGGAAGCTCCATGCGAAGGTCTGTCGCATCGGTGGAGGAAGCCACCAGCGCGCCGCGGCGGCGCATGATGCAGCTGTCGGGCATAATGGCAGAAAGGCGGGCCTCCAGTTCCTTGCAGAAGGCGAGTTCAGCCTCATGCGCGCTCCAGAACATGGTGATGCCTTCGCTTATGGCCGTGGCGTACTGATGCGCCAGAGACTGCGATTCGCTCTGGTAGCGTTCGTTCACGCTCTTCCTCACCGCAGAAGCGGAGATGAAAGGATTGTAGGCCACGAGGAACAGCTCCTCGGCAAGTTCGATGGCAAGCTGGCGCACGCTCTGCGGCCAGCGTTCGAACTCATCGAGGTTGATGCGCAGGATGCGGTTGACCACATACTCGGCCGAGATGGAAATATGGGGCCCTTTATGAGGCATGGCACTCTCTCCTTAGAAAACAAAGAAAACGAAAGAGCCGGACGTCTGCCGCCCGGCGCTCCGTTCATAAGGCTCGAAAATTATTTTACGTTGGTCTTGAGGCGGCTCGTGATGTTGTTCTTCACCCATGAGCTGTCCAGCCATTCGAGAGGCTGTACGGGCACGCCGCCCACAAGCACCCCGAAGTGCAGATGGTCGCCGCCGGCAAGGCCGCTCACGCCCGTGGTGCCCACGATGTCGCCAGCCTTCACCACGTCGCCCACGTTCACCTTGTAGTCGGTGAGGTGCGAGTACTGGGTCATGAGGCCGAGGCCATGGTCGATGAGCACCATATGGCCGTGTATGCCGAGGTAGTCGGCCCAGATGACGCGGCCTGCTGCGGAAGCAGGGATGGGGGCCTGTGCCACGGAGGCGAGGTCGAGCCCCATATGGGTCTGCTCGTCTATTTTGGTGCGATGCCCGTCCACATAGGTGCGGTGGTCGCCGAAATTGGCCTTCACCGCAGAACGGGGCAGGCGGCGGAAAGGCCCTTCCCAGACGAAGCGGGGCGTCACGTTGCCCGGATCGGCGGCCAGTTCGAGGAGCTTGGCATCGTTGGCGGCTCGCACCTTGTTGTTGGAGCAGAGGTACTGCTCCAGCGGGGTGTCCTTCTCAGGGCAGAGCTGAGCCAGCTCGTTGGCCTTGTAGTTGAGGAAGGATTCCGGGATGTTCAGCGTATCGGCGCGATAATTCTTGTTCAGGGCGCGCACCAGCAGGCGGCTGGAGGTCACGTTGCCGGCCATGTCCTGAGCCATTATCTCAGGATGATAGCCGTCCGTACGCATCGTGATGGGGAAAGCGAAAAGGCAGGCGTAGCCGCCGTTCTCCTGCTTATAGCCGGGGAAGAAAAGGTCGCCCACCTGTACGCCGGTCTTCTGCACGTCTTCGGAAAGCGTATAGACGATGATGGCCGCGCCGCCCCTGTGGATGGCGGGCGGAACGGTCTTCACTGCGATGCGGGGCGGCTTGGAGTCCAGCACCATAGGCTTGGTGAACGTGGCGGAGTTGCCCCTGCCGAATCCGGCATAGGATGCGTCCACGGCACGCACCTCAAGTTCGAAGGCACCTTCAGGAAGGCGGGTGTCCTTGAGGTCGAAGACTATCCTGCGGCTCTGCTCCGGCACAGCGTACGTTTCCTGCTTCACCACCATGGACTGGGAGCCGCGCTTCACGGAGACGGTAACGCTCTGCACGCCGGACTTGTCGCTCACGGCCACTTCCAGGGGCTGGGCAAGGCCTACGCGGGCAGTTTCGGGCGCAAGGCTCATCACGGGGCCGCTCAGGTCGCGCATGAGCAGCCATGCCCCGGCGCCGGCGGCGCCGAGGATGAGAAGAAGGGCTACGACGGAAAGGCCGGATGAACGCTTCCCGGAAGAGCGGAACGAAGGCTTTCTCTTGAACATTTTTTTCCTTGTCTGGGCACTGGCCCGGTCATGGCCGGACGCACGAAAAATGAGGAGAAAAAGGGCAGGAGGCCGGAGCGAAGCTCAGCCCCCGCAGGGCGTCACGGTCCTTGTGATGTTTTCGCATACTCGGCCCACATGTCAAGGACCGGCCCGGCACATTTACCTTGCAAATCCTTGCGGGCGCATCCATCCGCCGCCGCACCCGCCAGACGGACAATCCCTCGGGATTCTTTGATGCCACGGCTTTTTTTCCTTCCTGTCCGCCCGTTTCGCCTTGCCGCGCCTACCTGCTTTGTGATAAGGCGAAAGCATAATGTCCCACAGCAGGAGTTTTTTTATGTTTCTCACGGATATGAGGCAGATCTTCGCCAAGATGGGCTGGGCCAACCGTATCACCCTCATGCGCTGCGGCGCCATCATCCCGATCCTCATCCTCATCCACTATCCCAACATCTACACCTGCTGGATCGCCATGTTCCTGTTCGTTCTCGCCGCCATCAGCGACTTCGTGGACGGCTACATCGCCCGCAAGGAACAGCAGGTCACGAACTTCGGCAAGTTCCTCGACCCTCTGGCCGACAAGCTCCTCATCTGCGCCATCCTCGTTGAAATGGTGGGCCTCGGCTGGGTCCCCGCTTGGATCGTCAATATTATCATCATCCGCGAGCTGGCCGTCACCGGCCTGCGCGCCGTGGCCGCCGACAAGGGCGTGGTCATCGCCGCCGACTGGTACGGCAAATGGAAGACCACCTTCCAGATCATCGCCATGGTGCCCCTGCTCATCCACTACGACTTCATGGGCATCCCCATGCATACTCTGGGTACGCTCATCCTCTACATCGCCCTCGTGCTCACCATTTTCTCCGGCTGCAACTACTTCTACCAGTTCTACCGCGAATGGCGCGCCAGCGTGAAGGGCGCCCTCTGATCCCCAGCGAGACACCATGGCCCGCAAGCTGCCCTTCGCTCCTGCCGCCCTCGGCAAAATGCTTTTCCTCGTTCTGCTCCTCCTGCTCAACGCGGCTCTCTTCAGCCGTCTCATGTGGGGCTCCGGCAGCATCCACTCGTGGTACGCACTCAAGGAAAAGCACAGCGAAGTCTCGCAGGAGCTGTGCGCCCTCAACGAGAAGCGCGCCGCCCTCAGCCGGGAGATACGCCTCCTGAAGACCGACCCGGACTATGTGGAAAAGGTGATACGCCAGCGCCTCAACTATGTGCGGGAAAACGAGATCCTCTATCTTTTCGACAAGAAGCGGCTGGATGCCAGACCTGAAAAAGGTACGGAGAGCACGCCATGAATGAACGCATCGCCATGGATTCGCCCCTTGCAGGCAATGGCCGCTCCGAGAAAGCGAAATGGTATCAGGAAGTACTTTCGCTCGATCCCAACTCTCGCATATTCCTTCCCTACGCCCGTCTCCTTGCAGAGCTCGGCCGTACAGGCGATGCCGTGGACGTGCTCAAGGCCGGGCTCGGCAGGCATCCGGAATTCCTTGAGGCCAGGCTCTATCTCATCGAACTCCTGCACCTTGCCGGGCAGGACGCCTCCGCAGGTCTCGAAGCCGAAGGCATCATCGAGCTGCTGGGCCAGGCACCCGCGCTCTGGCGCATATGGAGCCGCCGCCCCGGCCTGAGGGCCGACCTGGCCGCCATGCTTCTCTTTTTCGCCGCTTCCATGCAGAAAAACGGGCACAGCCTCGCCGATGTTTTCGAAGCCGGAATCGCCGCACTGGAAGGCGAAGGGCGCACTCCGCGCCCCGCCCCCCCGGCTCCGCAGGAGCCCCCCCATATTTCCGGGAACGCTCCCGCCCCCCTGCCCTCTGAAGCAGGCCCGGCAGAAGGCAGAGCGTTCACCATGCCGGAAGATGCGGCATGGCATGCTCTGGACTCTGTCCCGGACGAGGATGACATCTACGATGACGAGCAGGAAGAACAGCCCGTTCCCGCCCTGCTCTTCGTTCAGGCCGCCGCACAGGCTGCCGACGCCCCATCCCCCCTGCCCGCTCCGGAGGACACTGGCTACGTCCCGGCCATGGCCACAGTGCCGCGCGGCCTGCTGGAGGGAAAAAGCTCGCTCCGTACCCGCTCCATGGCCCGAGTGCTCGAAGAGCAGGGTGCCACAGACGAAGCCGCTGAAATCTATCGCGAACTGCTCGAGTCCTGCTCTTCCGCCGAGGAAAAGGCAGAACTCAACGCCAAACTGACCAGCCTTCTGCAGAATACGGAACACACCGCTTCTGACCAGTCTTCCGCTTCCGGCGTGCTCGACATGCTGGAATCGCTGGCCGCCAGGCTGGAAAACCGTAACCGCGCCTGACGCGCGGCTGGAGAAAACATGCGCTGCAGCATACGCCCCCTTCTTCTCTGCCTCCTTCCCGCACTCGTTCTGGCCCTCCCCGGCTGCTCCACGATCGAGAGCTGCTACAAGGACAGCAAGAAATTCTACTATACGCACATCAACCGCCCCGAATCGGTAGACATCACGGACCGCACCGTGCTTGAAGACGGCGAACGCGGCCTGGCCCAGCGCATGATGGCGCTCGACAACGAGCTCATCAGGCTCGAAAAAGCCCTGGACGCCTTCGCCACCCCGCCCGACGGGCAGGGGGCGGCAGCACTCCTGCGCCGTTTCCCGTGGCTCTCCGGGCTGGCCATGGTGGCTCCCGACGGAACGCTCGGCGCCTCCATCCCCCCTGTTCCGCTCAAGCAGCTGGACTACTCGCCCCTCCTGAGCACCGCCCCCAAGGCCCTGCCACGCGACCTGCGCGCCTTCGTGCAGGATACGCCTCTCGGCCCCGAGATAGTGCTGGCCCGCCCCTTCCTTCAGGAAGACCAGCTCCAGCTCTTCCTTGTGGCCACCTTCGACTTCCGCGCTCTCCTGCCCTACGTCTCCTCTCCGGGAGATTTGGTCGTCCGTTCGACGGACACGCTCATCTGGTGCGGCGATGTGGACTACGACGCCAGCCCTCTGGGCAAAGTCGACTGGGCATCCCTGCTCAAGGAAGAAAGCAGCGGCGAGCTTTCCAACGAAAACGGTTCCATGATCTGGGTGACTCGCTACCTCGGCGGAAAGCCGCTGGTCTTTGCCAGCAAGGCCCGGTAAAGGACGATATTCGCCTTGTAACTTATTGCACATTTACCCCTGTTCATGCTATAACCACTGGCAAATAACAGCAGCCCCGATCCCAGCGCAAAGCTGTTGACGCCATGCGAACGACCGGAGCCAGCACCAAGGAGCTTGGATATGTCTGAAGTCACCGCAATTGAACACCTTATCGCATCGCAGCGCAGATGGTCTCCCAAAGCTACGGGCCAGTTCACCGCCCTTATGCACGACCTTATCCTCTCCGCCAAGATCATTTCCCGTAACGTCAACCAGGCCGGCCTCGTCGACATCCTGGGCGCAACGGGTTCCATGAACGTGCAGGGCGAACAGGTCCAGAAGCTCGACATCTTCGCCAACAACACGCTGGTATACCGCATGCAGAGTTCCGGCTCCGTCTGCGCCGTCGGCTCAGAAGAAATGGCCGAACCCTTCTTCGTGCCCGAAAACGAACCTCATGGCCACTACGTCATCTTCTTCGATCCGCTGGACGGCTCTTCCAACATCGACGTGGGCGTGAGCATCGGCACCATCTTCTCCATCTACCGCCGCTCCGACGACGAGAACTACTGGGAACTCAACTCCGACGCCCTTCTCCGTCCCGGCCTGGAACAGGTGGCCGCCGGCTACTTCCTGTACGGCTCCTCCACCATGCTGGTGTACTCCACCGGCCACGGCGTGAACGGCTTCACCCTCGACTCCTCCATCGGTGAATTCCTGCTCACCCATCCCAACATCCAGATCCCGCGCATCGGCAAGTACTACTCTGCCAACCACGGCTACTTCAATTACTGGGACGAAGGCACCCAGAAGGCCGTCCACTCCTTCTCCCGCCCCATCGGCTACGCCCCCCGTCCCACCCGCTATGTCGGTTCCCTCGTGGCCGACTTCCACCGTACCCTGCTCAAGGGCGGCGTCTTCTTCTATCCTGAAGACTCCAAGCACCCCCGCGGCAAGCTGCGCCTCATGTACGAAGCCAACCCGCTCGCCTTCCTCGCCGAACAGGCCGGCGGCAAGGCCATCGACGGCAAGAACCGCATCCTTGAAAAGACGCCCACCGCCATCCACGAGCGCACCCCGCTCATCATCGGTTCTGCCGACGACGTGGATCAGGTCATCGAAGTCTACAAGCAGTACGGCAAGATCTAATTTAAAAGGTCGTTCCACACAAAGGCGGGGCTGCTGCCCCGCCCGCTTTTCCTGAACCGCGTACGGGCATGGGCCAGTACGCGGTCTCCTTCTGTAAAGGGCCACAAGCCCGAAGGGTTGCTTATGCTGGTTCTGGGTATAGAAAGCTCCTGCGACGAGACCGCTCTCGCCCTCGTGGATGACAGCGGCGTGCGCGCCTCCGTCATTTCCAGCCAGGCGGATATCCACGCCCTCTTCGGCGGCGTAGTGCCCGAGCTGGCCTCTCGTGAACACGCCCGCCTCATCGGCCCCCTCCTCGACAGCCTCCTCGCTCAGGCCGGCCTCGGCCCTGATCCATGGACGAAGATCGACCGCATAGCCGTCACTCGCGGGCCCGGCCTCATGGGCAGCCTTCTCGTAGGCGTGGCCTTTGCCAAATCCCTTGCACTGGCCCACGACATCCCCCTCATCGGGGTGAACCATCTGCACGGCCACCTGCTGGCTGCCGGTCTGGAAAACGACATCGCATGGCCTGCTCTCGGCGTACTCATCTCCGGCGGGCATACCCATCTCTACCGCATGGCAAGCCCCACGCAGATGGAAGTGCTTGGCAAGACCATAGACGATGCCGCCGGCGAAGCCTGCGACAAATTCGCCAAAATGGCGGGCCTTCCCTACCCCGGAGGTGCCCTGCTCGACGCACTGGGCAAACGCGGCAAGGCCGACGCCCGCCTTTTCCCGCGCCCCTACACGCAGAACGACAATCTGGACTTCAGTTTCAGCGGACTGAAGACCGCCGGCTCACTGTGGCTTTCCCAGCACCCTGAAGCGCGCTTCCCTGCCGGGGAAACGCCCGCCCGTGAACGGCTTGGGCTTGCATCGCAGGAACTCTGCGACGCCGCAGCCTCCTATCTCCTCGCCGTGGCCGAAACGCTCACCATAAAGGCCCGCCGCGCCATGCAGGTCTTCAAGCCGCGCTGCCTCATTGTGGCCGGCGGAGTTGCCGCCAACAGCGTGGTCCATCAGGAATTCTCCCGCCTCGCCGAAGAAAGGCGCATCCCCCTTCTCATCCCCAAGCTTTCCCTCTGCGGCGACAACGCCGTGATGATAGCCAGGGCCGGATGGCATATGGCGCAGGCAGGGCGGGCACACGACCTGTCTCTCTCCGCCATCCCGCGCGGCCAGACTATCCCTGAGGACTGGCGGGAAATGGCGTGACCGCCTCAGGGAAACGGCTATTTCCTTTTGTCTTCCTTGACAGCGAAACTGCCTGACCCTACAATCATTCCGCATCATTTCTTTCTGATGTAAGAAAAAGGCGGAGCTTCCCTCCCCCTTGTCACCTATACGCCTATATGGAGGATATGCCATGTCCATCGCAGTTACCGATGCCGATTTCGAAAGCGTCGTCATTAAGTCTTCCATCCCCGTTCTCGTGGACTTCTGGGCTCCCTGGTGCGGCCCCTGCCGCGGCATCGGCCCCATCGTCGAAGAACTTGCCGCCGAATATCAGGGCAAAGTTCTCGTCTGCAAGGTGAATGTGGACGAAAACACCAAGACTCCCGGCCAGTTCGGCATCCGCGCCATCCCCACCCTCATCGTTTTCAAGGACGGTGAAGTGGTCGATCAGGTCACCGGCGCCGTTGCCAAGTCCCACCTCGTGGGCATGATCGAAAAGGCCCTGTAATGCTGTACGACGCAGCAGTCATAGGAGCTGGCCCTGCCGGCATCACTGCCGCCCTCTATCTTGTCCGTTCCGGGGTGAGCGTAGCCCTCGTAGAGAGCTCCGCCCCCGGAGGACAGGTGCTGAGCACTGCCGAGATAGAAAACTATCCCGGTTTTCCCAAAGGCGTGAAAGGCTGGGAACTGGCTGACCTTTTCGATGCCCATCTGGCCGAATATCCCGTAGCTCGAGTTCGAGGCGACGTGACTTCCGTGGAAGCCGCAGAAGGCGGACTCTACCGTATCGCCCTCTCTGAGGGAGAAGCCCTTGAAGCCAAGGCCGTCGTGGTCTGCACCGGCGCGAAGCATCGCGATCTGGGTGCCCCCGGCGAAGACAGCTTCCGCGGCCGTGGCGTCTCCTACTGCGCTGTCTGCGACGGCAACTTCTACCGCGGCCGCGACGTCGTCGTGGTGGGCGGCGGCAACTCCGCTCTGGAAGAAGCCCTGTACCTGTCCCGCATCGTGAACAAAGTCTATCTCGTCCATCGGCGCGATGCCTTCCGCGGCGCCAAAGTGTACGAGAACAAGATCCGCGAAACGGAGAACATCGAGCTCGTCACCAAAAGCGTCATCGACGAGATCCGCGGCGGCAATGCCGGCATGGATTCCGTTGCCGTGCGCAACGTAGAGAACGGCGACATCCGCATCATCGAAGCCGAAGGCCTCTTCGTCTATGTGGGCATGGCTCCCGTGAGCTCCTTCCTGCCCGCCGCTGTCGAACGCGATGCCGCCGGCTTCATCATCACCGATGCCGAAATGTGTACTTCCGCCTCCGGCATTTTCGCCGCTGGCGACGTTCGCGCCAAACGCTGCCGCCAGGTGAGCAGTGCGGTTGGCGATGGCGCCACCGCTGCAACTGCGGCCCTGACCTATCTGGAGCACTGGAATGCGTAAACTGCTTCTCATGGGTGTGCTTACCTGCACTCTCTTCCTGAATGGCTGTGCCTTCATCGACGAATACTTCCTGCCTGCTCCCCAGGATACCGTTCAGGAAGTATTCGAGGCTGGCACCGAAGCTATGGGCGAAAAGAACTACAAGCAGGCCGCCGTCTACTTCAATCGCATCAAGGACGAACATCCTTTCAGCCCCTATGCTCTTCGCGCCGAGCTTGCGCTGGCCGATGCCCGCTTCCTTGGCGAGGAATACTGGATGGCCGTTGAAGCCTACCGCGACTTCGAGACCCTGCACCCCCGCAACGAAGCTATCCCCTATGTGCTCTATCAGCTTGGCGTATCCCTGCGCAAAACCTACACTTCCATCGACCGTTCGGCCGCGGAAGTGAAGGAAGCCATAGAATACTTCACCCGCCTGCATCAGGAATATCCCGATACGGAATACGGCCGCAAAGCCCCTGAGCAGATAGCCGAATGCCGCAAGACCCTTGCCCAGCGCGAGATCTACATCGGCAACGTATTCTGGGGCATGGAAAACTATCAGGCCGCCTATACCCGCTTCCAGCATGTGGTGCAGACCTACCCTGACGCCACAGAAGAAGCGGAATATGCCCGCACCAAGGGCGAAGCCGCTTACCTGAAATTCCGCCAGACCGACGCTCAGGCCACGCGGGAAAAGCAGGAAGGCAGCTGGAAAGACTGGTTCAGCTGGCTGTAAAACACACTGAAAAACGGTGCCTTTGGCGCCGTTTTTTTTATTCCTTCGCGCTGGACAAAAGTGAACGATATTCCTACTATTTCAGCACTGCAACGCAGTAAATACCATTACGGAGAACTCGCATGATCAAAAAAGCTCTTGTTTCTGCCCTTGCCCTGGTCGCCGTCACCGGCATGACTTTCTCTGGAGCTGAAGCCAGAAGCCTTGCCGACATCAAGGCCAGCGGCAAGCTCCTCGTCGGCTCCACTGGCGACTACAAGCCCATGAGCTACCTGAACAAGGAAACCGGCAAGTACGAAGGCTTCGATGCCGAAATGGCCGAATCCCTTGCCAAAGCCCTTGGCGTGAAGCTCGAATATGTGCCCACCATGTGGAAGACCCTGCAGGCCGACACCCTCGCCGGCAAGTTCGACGTCGCCATCTGCGGCATCACCGTCACCGATGCCCGCAAGGCCGTGATGGCCATGTCCGACGGCTACCTCACCTTCGGCAAGACCATTCTCTGCACCAAGAGCAAGGAAGCCCAGTTCAAGTCCCTCGACGACGTGAACCAGCCCTCCGTGCGCGTCATGTACAATCCCGGCGGCACCAACGAAAAATTCGCCAAGGAATTCTGCACCAAGGCCCAGCTCACCATGCATGAGCACAATGCCGAGATCCCCGGCCTCGTGGGCGAAGGCAAGGCCGACATCATGATCACCGAGACCATGGAAGCCCGCCGCTACGCCAAGGACAACCCCAAGGTCGCCGCCCCCCTCGTGGACAAGCCCTTCACCGAAAATCACTTCGGCGTGCTCATGCAGAAGGACTACCCCTGCCTGCTCGACGCTGTGAACAAGTGGATGGCCTCCATCAAGGCCGATGGCACTATGGACAAATGGGAAAACCAGTACATCAAGTAAGCCGTTTCGGCCGGGAATGAAACATTCCCCTCGACCATGCCAGAACGCCGATGTCCGACGCTTTGCGTCAGACATCGGCGTTCTTTCGTACTGCCGGAACTATCTCCCGACTGAAAAGCTAGGCTTCTTCCCGCACCTTGGCTTCATGCGCAGCGCGAAGCTGGCCGCAGGCGGCTTCGATATCCTGGCCCTTGCTCTTGCGGACGATGGCAGTGATATCCTTGGCCCAGAGAGCCTTCTCGAAACGAAGGAGCTCTTCGGGAGTAGGGGCCTGATACGGCGTGCCCGGAGTGGGATTGTAGGGGATGAGGTTCAGCTTGGCCTTCAGGCGGGAACAGATGCGGGCCAGCTGCTTGACGTGCTCCGGCTGGTCGTTGAGCCCGGCGATGACGAGGTATTCCAGCGTGATGCGTTCCCTCGTCTTGAGCGGATAGCTCTCGAGTGCGGAAATAAGGTCGTCCAGATGCCAATGGGCGGCACGGGGCATGAGCTGTTCACGCAGAGCCTGATTGGGCGCATGCAGAGACACGGCGAGGAAGGCAAGGCCGCTGTCGCCGAATTCGCGCATCCCCTTTTCTATGCCGCAGGTCGAAACCGTAATTCGCCGGGGAGAGAAGGCCAATCCCCTGGGGTGCTGGAGCGTGCGGAGCGAATCCATGACATTGGCGAAGTTGAGCAGGGGCTCGCCCATGCCCATATAGACAAGGTTGCGGATGATGGGATGTTCAGGACGGGTATCGTCCACATATCTGCGGGCCACCTGAACCTGGCCGAGTATCTCGCCCATGGTCATGTTGCGCTTGAAACCAAGCTTGCCCGTGCTGCAGAAGGAACAGGCCATGGCACAGCCAACCTGAGTGGATACGCACTGCGTCATGCGCACGGAAAGGTCGTTGGGTCGCTTGGGGGCTTCGCTGGGAATGAGAACAGTCTCGATGAGTTCACCGTCGAAAAGCTCCAGCAGGAACTTGGTCGTGCCATCAGAGCTGACGCGCACATCTGCAATGGAGGGCCAGCGGATGACGGCTTTCTCTTCCAGTTTCGCGCGGTCGGCCTGGGAAAGATCGGTCATGGCTTCGAAGCCGGAAACGTTCTTGGCCCATATCCACTGCCATATCTGGCCGGCACGGAACTTCTTGAAGCCCAGTTCTTC
This sequence comes from Mailhella sp., assembly GCA_017411945.1. Lineage (GTDB taxonomy): Bacteria > Desulfobacterota > Desulfovibrionia > Desulfovibrionales > Desulfovibrionaceae > Mailhella. Next base: position 10,213 of record JAFQPD010000064.1, on the reverse strand, counting down.
CACGGCGAAGCGTTCCAGCTCGGCGTAGGGCAGATCACAGAGATTTATCTTTTCGCTCTTCATCACAGCTCCGTCTCCGGTTCAGCACCAAAGTATTTCTCAAGGACAGCATTCAGGGCATCCCAGTCCGTACATTTCACTATCTCCTGCCGCAGGGCCCTTGCTCCGTCCATGCTCTTCACATAGCGAGGCACGAAGGTCCGCATCTTCAGCAGGGCAAGGTGAGGCGACCAGCGGCGGGCCAGCTGGGCATGGCGGCGTATCACGCCGGCCAGCTCGTCCCGGTCCACCGGCATAGCGTCCAGCACGTCACAGGCGTCCTGCGCCGAAAGAGGGCCGTCCCCGCAGTCTGGAACGAAAGCCTCAGCGGGCTGGCCTCCCCCTTTCAGCAATTCCAGATGCCGTGCAAAAATGGCCGGATTCTTGAGTGCGCCGCGGGCATACATCACGGAAGCGCACCCCGTATCCCGAAGCACACGGATGCCGTCGGCCGCGGTGAAAAGGTCGCCGCTGGCAATGACAGGCACAGGAAGTTCCGCTGCCAGTTCCCCTATGGCCTCGAAACGCGGCACTCCGGCAAAGCCCTGCACGGCGTGGCGCGGATGAAGGGTCACCCAGCCGGCTCCCATAGCCGCCAGTTCGCGGGCCAGCTCCCGATAGACCTCGTGGGAAGGATCCCAGCCAAGGCGGAGCTTGAAGCCCATGCGCCCCGGACCGGCCGCCTTGATGACGGCTTCTGCCACGCGCAGGGCATTGGGCACATCGCGAAGCATGGCCGCGCCTGCGCCGGTCTTGGTGACCTTGGGCACGGAACAGCCCATGTTCACATCGAACCACTCGAAGCCGCGATGCTTCAATATCTGAACAGCCTGTTCCATGAAGTCGGCTTCAGCTCCGAAAATCTGCACGACGAGAGGGTGATCGGTGACGCTCGATCCGCCTTCGAGCATTTCCCCTTCCTGCGGAGTCGTCGCCAGCAGGTCCTCGGTATTGCGCCCGCCATAGACGAGGCCCTTGGCGCTGACCATCTCGGTGCAGCATACCGCCGCCCCCTGCTCACGGCAGAGCACGCGGAACGGCAGGTCGGACCAGCCCGCAAGCGGGGCCAGCCACGGGGCATCGGGGCGGATGGGAAGCAGATTCATAGCAGTCCTTCACATAAGGGAGTCGTCATGCATATCAGGTGAAGGCAGGTCATGGCAAGGCGTGCGGAGCGGCTTCGCTCCCGGAAGGAACGCTATGCCGGGAAGCCCTTGCCGCCACAAGGACATCCACGGAAGCTGCCCCGGCAGCGAGCAGGCATTCCGCTGCCCGTGCCAGAGTTGCTCCTGTGGTGCACACGTCATCGAGAAGCAGTATGCGCAAAGCGGCGGCTTCCGGCGAAGCCGCAAAGGGCTGACGCAGCTTCCTCCTGTTCTCCCTGTCCAGCGTAGACTGGGGGACTGAAGCCGACACGCGCCGAAGCAGATCCGTACGCACAGGGATGCCGAGCGACTCCGACACAGGTCTGGCCATCTCCAGGCACTGGTCGAGCCCGCGCTTCCGCAGCCGGACAGGATGGAGCGGAAGAGGGACTATGACCTGCGGAGGCAGGGCCGCGGAATAATGATCTGTACAGATCTCAGCCAGCAGGAGCCCCAGGGCATGAAGCGCATCGAGGCCGCCGCCGAACTTGCCGCGCAGTATGAGTTCGCGAAGCTCCCCTTCATAAATGCCGTAGAAAAGGAAATCATTCCATGGAGGAAGTTTCTGCAGGCATTCGCCGCACGGCACCACTGGTGCAGCGGCCACGGCGAAAGGCTCGCCGCAATAGGGGCAGAACCCTGCCTCCCGGCGCGGGAAACAGGGCTGGCAGTCCGGGCAGAAGATCCTGGAAACGGCTTTGCCTTCAGGAAAGAAGGGCTCACGGCAGCAGGCGCAGCGCCGTTCCTCCAAAACGCAGAATCGGCGCAGGAAAGAAAATCCGTTCCTTCCGAAAGACCAAAGACTGGACAGAAGGCCTGCTCCGCCTTCACCGCTCATCGGGGCAGACCGCCGAAGATGCGGGCCGCATAACTGCAGATGTCGGCCTGCTTCTCCACAGAATCCGCAAGCGCGCTGGCATGTTCGAGCCCGTAGAATTCAAGAGGCTCCAGCCATTCCATGCCCAGCGTCTTCGCCATCCAGCGCAGGGAACGCTCTGCTCCGTCGAAGAGCATATCGCCCCGGGGTCGCGCGGCAATGAGTATGCAGGCCATGGCCCTCCCCTTGGCAGGGCTTTCGCCTTTCATGGCCCAGAACCGCTGGGTGCGGTCCACCCATGCCTTGGCCTGCGCCGGAATGTGGTAGTAGTAGATGGGAGCGACGATGAACGTCACGGGAGCAAGGGTCATGGAGGCGAAAAGGGCCTTGGCCCCATCCTTAGCCGGAAGCTGGCCCGATACAGAGGAAGGCAGGACGGTAGGCCCGTCCAGAGTGCAGCGGCCGGGCATGCTGTCGCATACGCCGCAGGCATTGCAGGGGCGGACGTTGGCATCGGACACGCGGATGACGGAACTCCGCACGGGAAGGGTGCGCTCCACAAGGGAAGCGGCAAAGTCGCAGTTCCCCCCTTTGCGCGGACTGCAGGAGGCGATGAAGACAGGAGCGGAAGACATGGCGGACTCCACAAAAAAGGGCTGCCGGTCTCCCGGAAGCCCATGATCTCTATGCGCGGCAGAAGTGATTGTGAATAGCCTCGTAGCCTACGCTGGTCTCAGGCCCGTGGCCGGGGTAAACAGCTACTGCACCGGGAAGCGTGTAGATCTTTTCACGCAGGGAGCGTACCAGCATCTCCCCGTCGCCCAAAGGCAGGTCGGAACGGCCGACGGAGCGGAAGAAGAGCAGGTCGCCGGTGATGAGAGCTCCAAGCTCTTCGAAATAGTAGCAGAGACTGCCCGGAGAATGGCCGGGAGTATGGATGACCTTGCAGTTCAGCGAACCCCATGCCACCTCGCCGGGCACGAGCGGCTCGGCCTGGAAAGGCTTCAGCTCCATGCCGAAGCACATGCCTTTGCACAGGAGAAGGCCGCGTTCCAGCCAGTCTTCGAGGCCGATGAGCGGAACGAGCCCCGTAGCCTTGGCGATGTCGGCACAGCCGAGGCAATGGTCGCAGTGCAGATGGGTGAGCGCGACGGCACGCAGGGTGAGCTTCTTCTCGGCAAGGATGCCGAGTATGGCGGCGGTATCGTCGGAAGGGTCGAACACCACGGCATCCGTTCCGTTGTGGACGATATGGCAATTCGCTTCAAGAGCTCCGAAAGGCAGAGTGATGACAGGCATGGAAGCCTCCTCGGTGAACAGTATTTCCCCTACCGTAGCCTTTTTGCTCTCGACCGTCCACCATCGGGCTAGGAATTGCGGCGTATATCCTTCATGGGAGGATTGCCGAACAGCCTCTTATACTCGCGGGTGAACTGCTGCTGGCTCTCATAGCCCACGGCAAAGCAGGCCGTAGACGCGCTCATGCCCTCCGTAAGCATGAGGCGGCGGGCCTCATAGAGCTTGAGGTGCTTATGGTACTGGAGCGGGCTGAGCGACGTCACCTTCTTGAAATTCCTGTTGAAGGTGGATTCCGCCATATTGGCGATGCGGGCAAGGTGCTCTATGCGCAAACGTTCGCTGCAGTGGTCGTGCATATAGGCCACGGCACGGGCTATCTGCCTGCTCTGGGAGGAGTTGGCATAGAAGGTGCGCAGATAGGGACCGAACGGGCCTGAGGCAAGGTAATAATGTATCTCCCGCACGATGAGGGGGGCCACAAAGCGGGCTTTCTCCCCATCATCGGCGATGCGGGCAAGGCGCAGGAAGGCATTGAGCATCTCCGGAGCGACCTCGCCTATGCGTATGCTGCGGGAGGCCTGAACGGAAGCCGGCGCCTCATCTTCCTCAGCCTTCTCCCTGCCTTTCTCCCTTTCGAAGGAAGAAAGCATGCCGGCCACCTCTGCAGCCTCCATCTCGTCGAAGATCTGGGAAAGGAGAGGGATATCCAGTTCCATGACCAGCGCAAGGTAGGGGCTGCCATCCTCTGTGACTATCTTCATGGAACTGGGCATTTCCACGCAGTTCAGAAGGAACTGGCCGCAGCCGTACTCATAGGACTCGGCGCCGATGACAGCCTGCTTCCCCCCTTGTGAAGCAATGCATACGCAGGGCGGGAACAGTATGTTCTCCTGACGGGACGGGTCATCCCTCCGGATGATCCTCAGCCCCGGAACATCGGCAAAAGAAATGCCCGTATGAGGTGCCAGCCGGAATATCTCCCTGCTCAGAAGTTCATACTCATGGCTCAGCTGCCCGCTCGAATTACACATGAGGCCTCCGCGTATGCGCTCGAACAAACTTAACAAAACTGCATTTGCTCTTTTTAAAAAACTGGGCAAACTATACCAAGCGTGGAGTTTCCGGTCAACTATGCAGAAAAACTTGATATGTTCCTTCCTCAAACTGCCAGTTTACCCGCACCAGTAGCCAGTTTTTCCTATTTTCAGCATTACAGGAACGCCTTGTTTCCACAAAAAAAGAAGGCCTCTTCCTTCAGATTATTTTTCTATTTTCCTCCAAAATTTTTGCCTGAATCCTGCCGGACTCCCCTGCGGTCTCCCCTTTGTGCCTTTTGGAACAGGATTGACGCATGCACCGCAGGCGTTATTATGGCAAAAATTTTCCACCGGGAGAACCGTATGCTTACCGCAATGATACTCTACTGCATACTTGGCGCAGTTGCCGGACTTCTAGCCGGGCTTCTGGGCATAGGCGGCGGCGCCGTCGTGGTGCCCATGCTCGTCTTCGCCTTCGACTGGCTGAACATACCTACCGAAGTGGCCATCCATATGGCCATCGGCACTTCGCTGGGCAGCATCATGTTCACGGCCCTTTCCAGTGCGCGCGCTCACCACAAGCGCGGCGGCGTGGACTGGAACGTGGTGAAATACATTGCCGCAGGCATACTCGTGGGCACCTATGCCGGAACATTCGTGGCCGCCTCCATCCCTGCCCGCTACCTGCAGATGTTCTTCGTATGCTTCCTGTTCTATGTGGCTACCAACATGCTCCTGAACAAGAAGCCCAACCCCACCCGCCAGCTCCCCGGCTTCGCAGGCATGACCGGCGCAGGCATGTTCATCGGCGCCATCTCCAGCCTCGTGGGCATCGGCGGCGGCACGCTCTCCGTGCCTTTCCTCGTGTGGCATAACGTGGATATGCGCCGCGCCGTGGGAACTTCCGCCGCCATCGGCTTCCCCATCGCCCTCGCCGGCTGCCTTGGCAATATCGTGAACGGCTGGGGCACGGCCAGCCTGCCCGAATACAGCCTCGGCTTCATCTATCTGCCCGCCCTCGTAGGCATCGTGGCCGTGAGCACCCTCACCGCTCCGCGCGGCGCCGCCCTCGCCCACAAGCTGCCCATCCCCAAACTGAAGAAGATCTTCGCCTGCTTCCTGTACTGCGTGGCGACCAAGATGCTCCTCGACGTTCTGTAAGAAGAACGACAGCACAGAAAAAGCCCCGGCCTCAAGCGAGACCGGGGCTTTCGTTCATCCTGAGGATATCAGCGGAACAGCATGATGACGGGAAGGAGCACGGGCACGAGGAGCGTGAGACACATGCCTGAGAACACCGCGAGTATGGCACAGCGTTCACCGCTCACATGGGCCACTACAGGCAGGCAGGTATCCATGGCCGCCGCACCGCCAGCCAGAACCGGCCCGAGTTTCCCCGTGAAGCGCACGAGGAAGGGGGGCAGGAGCAGGGCCAGAGCCTCATGGACCATATTGGAAAGCAGGGCCACGGAGCCAAGGGCAGGGTCCCCCAGGCGAGTGAGGATGACCGTGGCCAGGCTGTAGTAGCCGAAGCCGCCGCCCACGGCGAGAGACTCCACAAGGGTGATGTCTGCAAACTGGGAAAGGATGGCCCATGCCAGCGCAGAGCCGGCAAAGGTACCGAGCACGACGCCCAGAGGGATAAGCAGGATGCGCCCCTTGAGCTCGCGGATGATGCCAAGGGCCTTCAAGTCGAAGCCCACGGTCATGCCTGCTGAGAAAAGGAGCATATACAGTACCCACACTGCAGCCTCACCGGCGGCCGCGCCCTGCGGAACGAGGCGAAGCCAGCCCAGCAGAGCTCCTGCAAGGAAGAAGCCCAAAGCTATGAAGGACCCCCTGCTCCCGGACGCAGGCCCGGCCGCTCCCTTCTCGCCCCCTGGGGCGTATTCCGTGAACACATATTTCCCCAGCAGTCGTGCCGCGATGAAGCAGCCTGCCACCGAGAGCGAACTTATCACCGCCGCATAGAGGCCGAGGCTTTCAAGCTGACCGATGAGTCCATCGTCCAGACCAAGAGCAAGACCGAGCAGGAAGAGCATGATGCGCACTGTCCAGCTCAGGAATTCGTTCACCCAGCGCACGGCGCGGGCACAGTTCCTCAACGTCCAGCCGGCAGGGACGCCGCCGGCGATAAGACCTATCTCAAGAAGCATGGAAGCCCCCTTCTCCATTCTGAAAACATGGCGGCATAGTAGCGCAACTCTATAAAAAGGCCAGCCCTGCGGGCGGCAACAAAAAAGGCCCCTGCCGAAGCAGAGGCCCAGATATCAAGCCGCATCCCGCAGCTTAGAACTTATAGCCGAGAGTGAGGGCGAAGGTGTGGTCGTAGCCGTTGCCGAACTTGCCGTTGAAGGTGCCAGCTTCACCGCCAGCCTTAAGGTCGACTTCGCGCTCATGCATATGGATGTAGGCGAAATCGAGAGTCCAGTCTTCATACTTCAGGCCGAAACCGACGGAAGCCTGCAGGCGGCCGTTGGTGGGGATCAGATAGTCATGATAATAGGAACCGTTGAGAGGAGAGGTCTCATACAGGAAGCCGGCACGGAGGGCGAGCCAGTCATACATCCAGTATTCGCCGCTGATGGAGAAGGCCCAGGTGTCGCGCCAGCACTTCTGCTGATGGATGCCGTTAGCAGGAGCTCCCGTAGGATTGCTGCCGAACAGGTCCACATTCAGAGAACGCCAGCGGCTCCACACAGTATAGGCCACGTCGGCTTCGAAGCTCAGGCGGTCAGTGGGCTTATAGGCCACGCCGAGAGAAATGATATCAGGCAGGACGATGGTAGCCTTGCCACGAGAATTGAAAAGGCCGCCTGCGGCCGCAAGCATCTTACCCGTTTCATCGCCGCGAACTCGAGCGCTGCCGTTGAACTTCATGCGTTCGTGGGAACGGTAGGTAAGGCCGGCGCTCCACTGCTCGTTGAACTTGGCATGCAGAGCAAGATTGTAGCCGAAGGAACGGCCATTTTCAGAATGGATGCGAATGTCGGCTCCGCCCATGGAGCCCATGCCGGGGACGCCGTAGTCGAGATGATTGTTCAGGCTGAGGTAGCCCCAGGTATAGCTCACGCCAGCGGCCACGGACCACACATCGTTCAGCTTGTAGGCGACAGTGGGATTGATGGTGGAGGTCAGCAGAGTAATGGACTTGAGGCCGTTGGTGTACTGAAGAGGAGTACCGGGGACGGAAGTGCCCTTGTTCTTGTCGATAGCTCTGGACGCCCAGTTATCAGGGTAGGAATGGCCGAGGCCCCAGCGGGTGAACATGCCCACGCCAGCCCAGAACTTATCGTTCAGCTGATGGGAAACATAGAAGTGGGGGATGGGCCACACCTGATGGGAGTTGGAGCACCAGGTGGCATCGGTCTCAAGGTCGAGGTTCAGAGCAACGGCGGCAAGGCCGCCCATGATCTGCGTGCCCTGCACCTGAGTGAGGCCGGCGGGGTTGTAGGCCACGGCGGAAGCGTCGTCGGCACGGCCGACCATGCCGGAGGCAGGACCGCCGCCAAAGGAGCCGCCGCGGGCACTGAGGGTGGAAATAGCGAAGCCTTCAGCAGAGGCAGGGGAAACGGCGCCGGCCACAAGGCCAAACGCAACGAGCACGGCGGAAACGCCGCGCATCAGGCGAGATACGTTCATGACAGGTTCCTCTAGGGAAGTTTTTCGGCAGCTGACCGATACAGCCGTGCTATTCCCGGCATGGGCATCCGCATGGAGTTTCCGCTGGCCGACCTCTCCTCGTCCGGCAGAAAAATAACACAGGGGGATGTTGATACGCGACTTCGTAAAAAAAATCAAACAGAAAATTACTGGCGTATCCAGATGAAGGAAGCCTGCCTGCCGTCCTCCATGCCGTTCCGGCGGAACTGACGGTAGGAGAAGAACCGCTCCGCATTTTCAAAGGTGCAGAGGTCGAGGCTGAGAATGCGCCCTGCAGGGATGCCCGCCCCCTCGAGCTGATGCCGCGCCAGCCCCCACAGATCCACGGTCCTGCGCTCCCTGTCGTACCAGCGAAGGAAGCCCGTTCCCCATTCCGCATCGAAATTCGTGAACTCGGAAGCGGCCGGGCCAAGGCTCGGTCCTCGCACGGCCCAGAGTTCAGAAGGTTCAAGGCTGTAGCGTTCGCAGAATTCCAGCACGGCAATGCGCGGATAATCCTGCCTGTTCCCCTTCCAGCCGGAATGGATGGCCATGACGAAACGGCCGGATTCATGCGCCACAAGCATGGGCTGACAGTCCGCCGTTTTCACCATGAGGGCCAGCCCGGAACGGCTCGTTGCCATGCCGTCGGCGTCGATCGAGGAAGGCCGCGCGCAGTCCTGAGCTTCCGGCTCGAAAACCGTTCGCACTCCATGTACCTGATGCACCTCGGCAAAGGCTTCTGCATGCAGCAGGCGGGGAATGGACTCGCGCACCCTCACTGCCTTTTCCTGCTGCGCAGGCTCGGCATCGCGGGCGGCGAAATCAAGCGAAACATTGCCGAAGGCCCGCCCGGTGAACGCACATTCCACGCCGGGCACTCCGGGAAAACGGAAAGGGATGATCCCTAAATGCATAAAAGCACCTCCTCCGTGCACACGGCCTGCACGGGCATGTCCCATGGTTCTCGGGGAATCTCCTCCACAAGGAGCTCATGGAAGACCAGTCCGACGACCGGGCAGGCGGCATGGGCCAGCAGGCGGTCGTAATAGCCGCCCCCGTAGCCGAGGCGGAAGCCCTTCCTGTCGAAGGCCAGAGCCGGGACGATGACGAGCGTGTCCGGCATACGAAGCTCCTCAGGCGCGAGCAGGCGGAGATCCGAAGAAAGAAGAGGCTCGGGGATGCCGAATCCGGAAGGAACAAGCCCCTCCAGCCCTGAGCAGAAAAGGAAGTCCATAGCTCCGGGCCAGCCTTCTTCCCCCTGCGCCCTGCACCTTGGAAGAAAAAGATCCCTCCCTGTGCGAAGAGCCTCCTGAAGGATGAGCTCCGTTCCCGCTTCTCCCTTAATGGAGACATACGCCGCCACCCGCCGGCAATCGCGCCAGAACGAACTTTCCAGAAGCCGTTCCTGAATCCGAAGGGAACGAAATGCCCCGCCTTTCCCTGAGGAAAGGGCTGAACGCTGGAGGCGCAGATGCTGGCGCAGGGATACTTTGTCGTCCATGGGATGAAATCTCTACTGGAAAAATATGGAATAGAGAGATTTTTACCTTTTTTTCCGCCGTTTGCCAGCACTTCCCCTTTGCCAGACAGAAAAAAATACGCTATTGTCCCGCCCAGCAGACAAATACTGCAAGAATTTTCGTCCGCTCCAGCAGAAGGACTTTCCCCATGCCAAGCCGCTTCCCGGAATCAGCTCCGTATACGCCGAGCTGTTCTACGTCGGTGCGCCTTGCCCGCTACACCGGCTCCCTGGATGGCACCCCCTGCCCCGCAGACGGGCAGACCTGGGTGGTCATTGGCGATGTGCATGGCCGCGTCCGCCGGATAAGCGATATCCCTGAACTGGAACAAGCGGCCGGAGTCATTCTCACCGGCGATCTGACCACCTTGGGAGGCGTAGCCGCCGCCCGCCATGTGATAGAGGCCATCGAGGCCGTCCATCCCGTCGTTTTTGCCCAGATAGGCAACATGGATCGCCCTGAAGTGAATGATTGGCTTGAGGCAAGGGGCATCAACCTGCATAGGAATGTGCGGAAACTGCTCCCGAACGTCGCCCTCCTTGGTGTGGGCGGTTCCACGTTCAGCCCTTTTGGAACGCCATCGGAATTTCCAGAAGCACGTTTTTCGGAATGGCTGGAAGAGCTTGCCCTGCGAGCCGGAAGCACACAGCATATCGTGCTTGCCGCCCATAATCCGCCATACAATACCGCCTGTGACCGCACGAGCAACGG
>JAFQPD010000063.1 GCA_017411945.1 Mailhella sp. | reverse complement strand
CTTCTCCACCCTCTCGGGCAGAGAACGGCAGCTCATCGAACGTGCGGCCACGGAAAAGCGCATCGTCATGGGGAAGTCTTCCAAGGAGACGTGTATCACCTATGCCGTGCCTGTGCTCAACGACAAAGAGCTGGAAGGCGTGCTTCTGGTGGTGCGTGGCAGCGAAATGGCGGAACAGCTCCTCAATATCGACGTTTTCGGCGATACGGGCGTGACCATGCTTGTCGACTACCAGGGCGACATCCTTGTTAAAAACTGGAATACTGACCTCCCCCACCCCCACGACCATGCCTCCTTCATAAGCAAGGACAAAACATTGGTCGCTTCCGTCTTCGGGCCGGATTACCGCATCGACAAAAACGGCCTCTGGCGCTTCAAAGACCCGCATGGTCATGAATGGCTCGCCGCGCAGAACACCACGAAGGTATTCGGCATCAGCATTCTCTACGCCGCCCCGGTGGACCTGCTCATGGGCGGCCTGCCCTCCCTGCGCTGGCAGAACCTGCTCATGCACCTTGCCACCTTCGTGGGCACCATGCTGCTCCTGGCGGACATCTACATCCTCCAGCGCCTCTACCAGAGAAAGATACTGGACATCGAGCTGACCGACAGTCTCACCGGCGGCGACAACTCCCGGAGCTTCCGGAACAAGCTGAGGCGCACTCTCTCGGAAAGCAAGGACGGCTACGCCCTTGTTTCCATGGACATCAACAAGTTCAAGCTCATCAACGAAGAATACGGCATAGACAAGGCCAACGAACTCCTGCGCCTCATCTACAGCGTCATCACAGCTAACCTCGGCCCGGGCGAACTCTGCGCCCACCATACGGCGGACACCTTCCTCCTGCTCCTGCGCCACAGCGACGAGGCAGGCACGCAGGAACGGCTCGAAACACTCATGGCAGAAATCATGCGGCGCAAGCATGAGCTCGGCCTCACGCATAAGCAGGGCCTTTCCGCCGGCGTGTATGTGATAGACGACAGGATGCTGCCGGACTACATCATGCTCGACTATGCGAACCTCGCCCGCGAAATATGCAAGCAGCCGCCCTACCCCTCCATCCAGTTCTACGACGAATCCATGCAGGAACAGCAGAGAAGGGACGCAGACATACTCAACTCCTTCGGCCAGTCGCTGGAAAACGGCGACTTCGAGGTATGGCTCCAGCCCAAGGTGAACATACGCACGAACATGGTTTCCGGCGCGGAAGCCCTCGTGCGCTGGAACCACCCCAAACTCGGCTTCCTTGCCCCGGGCGCGTTCCTGCCCGTGCTGGAAAGCAACGGCCGCGTGGGCCAGCTCGACCTGTGGGTGTTCCGGCAGGTCTGCCGCATCCTCTCCCGCTGGGACAGGGAAGGCCGCGAGATAGTGCCCATAGCCGTCAACCTTTCCCGCACACAGCTGGCCAAGGAGGACTTCCTTACCGACTACCTGAATATCCTGAACGAGTACGACGTTGACCCGCACTGGATAGAGCTGGAGCTCACGGAGAACATCTTCGTGGAGAACGAGGAAGCCATTTCCCAGCTCTTCTCCACCATACGCTCGCACGGCCTGCGCTGCGCCATCGACGACTTCGGCACCGGCTACTCCTCGCTCTCGCTCCTGCGCCGCGCCAGGATAGACACGGTGAAGCTCGACCGCTCCTTCTTCACCGAAGAAGAACTCTCCGCGCAGAGCAAGGCCGTCATCCGCTCCATCACCCAGCTCTCTTCCGCCCTCGGCCTGGTCTGCGTAGCCGAAGGCGTGGAAAACCAGAGCACGCTGGAATTCCTGCTCGGCACGGACTGCTCCATAGCGCAGGGCTACTTCTACTCCAAGCCCCTTACGGTGGAAGGATTCGAAGAGTTCTCCTACGCGGCCGACAAGACCTGCAAGATTCTCAGCACGGGCTTCATCTGCTACCTGAGCGATTCGCCCCACCATAAGGAAGCTCTGAGCGGCTCGGTGGACAAGGAACTCCTCTCCCTCCTCCCGGGCGTGGGCCTGTGCATCATCAAGAAGCAGAACCACGAGCTCCTGTTCTTCAACGACATCATGAAGAAAATGACGCCCCACATCGCGGAAGGCATGCTCTGCCATGAGCTCTGGACGAGCCACTGTTCCAGCTGCCCCCTCATAATGGCCAGCCGCGACAAGGCTTCGTCGAGCACCACGCGTTCCGACGTCTTCGGCTGTTCGGTGCGCCTCACCGCGCGCGAAGTGCTCTGGGACAACAGCATCCCCGCCTTCCTCGTCACGCTGATCCCTCTTTCCCGTGATGATGATGATGATGATGATGGAACTCGCAACGAAGACATCAAACGCTGGAAAAAGCAGGCCCAGGAAGACTCCCTGACGAGCTTCCTGAACCGAAACCAGTTCGACGTGGAGGTCAAGGAGGCTTTCAGCACGCATGAAAAAGGCACGCTGTTCATCATAGACCTCGACGGCTTCAAGCAGGTGAACGACACCTTCGGCCACCTCATGGGCGACAAAGTGCTGAAGAACACGGCCAAGCGCATACGCCTCTCCTTCCGCAAGAGCGACATTCTCAGCCGCTACGGCGGTGACGAATTCCTCGTGTACGCGCCCAAGCTCGTGGACCGCAACATCATCGAACAGCGCATGCAGACCCTGCAGGGACTCCTGCGCCACCCGCATACGCTGGACGGCGTGTTCAGCGCGGTGACGGCCAGCATAGGCATCGCCATCTTCCCGACCGACGGCAAAGACCTCAAGGAACTCACCAAGCATGCCGACCGCGCCCTCTACGAAGCCAAGCACAGGGGCAAGGACCAGTACGTGTTCTTCGATGAACTGACGTACAGAAGCTAGGCCGCCATGACATGACGGAAAAGGCCGTCCTCCTCCGGGAGGGCGGTCTTTCTGCTTGCCCGGCGGCTTGCCCTGCGCCCTGCCGGGGCGTGCCATGCGAGGGAAGGCCTGTATGCCCTCTTCCTTCTCCTGCCCCTGCTCCGTACCTTCTGCCCTGCCTCCCCTGCCGGACGGGAAAAGGCGGCTCCGTCCCGCTGAAGGGGGGAGGCGCGCCCAATCTCTCCGCCCTCCCCGTCCTCTCCCCGGAACAGGGCGCGAAAAAAGAGGCCCTTCCGAAGAAGAGCCCCTGTCTTTCCAAGCTATGGCGTGCGGGGGAATTATGCCTTCATGGCCTTCATGCCTTCCGTGGTCTCCAGCACTTCGGCGAGCTGTTCCACCACGGCCTGCTCGAAGCGGGCGGGGTTGCGGAGTTCCTTCAGGGCTTCCTCCACGCTCTTGCCTTCGCGGTAGGAACGCGCGCTCACCATGGCGCAGAAGGCGTTCAGCACGGCAAGGATGCGGGCTTCCGGCAGTATCTCCTCGCCCTTCAGGCCGCAGGGGTAGCCGGAGCCGTCCGGATTTTCGCTCATCTCGTGCAGGGCGCGGGCGATGGGCAGGTCGAAGTCGATGTTCTCAAGTATCTTCGCGGCGTGTTCGGGGGCCTTGCGCACTTCGGCCAGCTCTTCGGGCGTGAGCCTGCCGCTCTTGGTGAGCAGTTCACGCGGGATGAAGAGCTTGCCTATCTGCGAGAGCTGTGCGCCCATGACCACGGTATTGCGGCTGTCTTCGGAAAGGCCCATGCGCTGGGCGAGCAGTTCGCCGAGGGCGGCCATGCGGTGCGAGTGGCCGGCGAGGTACGGGTCGGCGCTAGCCTCCACGCGGGTGAAGGCTTCCACAAGGCCCTTCTGCTGCTGGCGCTGGCGTTCACTGCGGCGGCGGAATTCGGTGATGTCCTTCATGGTCACCACGGAACCGCGCAGGCTTTCGCGCAGGGATCTTTCCTCGGCATCGAGGAAGGGGAAGACGGACACGCGGAACAGCCTCTTCTCGCCGCCGCTTTCCAGCCAGAGCTCACAGCCGTCTTCCTTCGCGCTGATGGCCGTCTGTCGTATGCGGCCGAGCAGTTCGGAAGCCGCGCCCTCAGGCAGGATGGAGAACAGCGGCTGGTTCTGGATATGCTCCTCGCCCATGCCCACGATGGAAGCGAAGGCGCGGTTGCACACGTGTATCTGGCCCTTCACGTCGGCCATGAACAGGCCTATGTCCAGCGAGATGTTCACGCTGTCCAAAAGTTCCTTCTGGCGGGAAACAGTCTGGTGCAGCTGCTTGAGCCGGGAAGCCACGGCCTTCTGCTGGCGGCCCACGCCTATCCACCACACGAGCAGGCAGACAAGGAGGAAGGAGAGCCAGCCGAGGCTGACGGCGATATAGACCGGGAGCGCGGCCTGGAACATACGGTGTTCCACTACGGCGGCGGGTATCTCAAGAGCCACGGCCCCGCCTTCCAGCGGGAGGGCGGCGGAGTACACGGCGTTGCGCCCGAAGGCGGATTCGCGCAGGGCGAGGGGAAGCGAGCCGCCAAGGTTTTCCAGCTCGGCGGAAAGGTCGTCGCCCACGGGCTTGGGCAGGGGCGCGCCCACGGCCTCCCACACGGGAGAGGCGGCCTTCTCGCCTGCCGCGCTTCGCTGGAGGAACACGCCCACGGCAAGCTCTTCGGGCTTGGGGCGGGCGGAGAACTGCGTGAGGTCGGCAAGCACGGGGCGGGAAGCCATGAACACGGCCACAGGGGCATGCGGCTCTTCGAGGCCGAACATAGGCTCGAAGGCATCGAGCATGAGGCCGCTGGCGTTCGGGCGCACGGGCAGGACTTCGGCCTTGCCGCTCTTCATGACGCGCACCGCGGCTTCGCGCTGGGCATGGCTGAGGGCGGCGGGCTTGCTCTGGGCGGAAAGCAGGGTGTGGCCTGCGGCATTGATGATGCGGGCGTCCGCAAAGCCGCTCTGGTCGGCATAGTCCTTGAGCAGGCCGCGTATGTGCGGGATCTCTTCGGAGAGCTGGGCAAGCAGGGAGCGGTCGGCCTGGGAGCCGGTGAACTTCTGCCCGGCGGAGCCGTCGATGCCGCCCATCTGCGAAGTGACGGAACTGTCCGCGCCGGCGAGGTCTCCGGCGAAGAGGCGGTACGTTTCAGATTCGCTGATGCGGAGCCGCTGTTCCTTTATCTCATCCTGCCAGTGGCGCACGGCTATGCCCGTGCCTTCGAGCCATGCAAGGGACGAGCTCTGGCATTCCTCAAGCACGGCCTGCTTCTTCAGCTCCACGCGGGCAGAGCCTACGTACACGGCCAGAAGGGCCGAGGCCGCGGCAAGGCCTATGCCTGCCAGCAGGACAGGACGGCGGGAAACACCCCAGCTGACGTCATCTTTCTGTTCCATGTCCATTCTCCGTAGCTTTGCCCCCCTTCGAGGGCTTTGCCTTCACATGCATCCAGCGGCCGTTCTCGTTCACCGAGAAATGCGGCTGGTAGTTGCGCACCCTTCGCATGGGGCGCACATGCTCCACGAGGTTGTCGAGTATATGCACCTGCCGGCCTTCGTACACGGCCAGCACGGCATGCGCCACGCCCCGGAGGGTTTCGCGCACCACCACGATGCGCATATCGTCGGCAGGGACGCCGAGCTCGCGCAGGGTGAAATATTTGGCTATGCAGTAATCCTCGCAGTCGCCGGAGCGGCTGAGGAATTCCGCCGGGGTGGCCCAGTAGTCCTTCCTGCCCCACACTTCCTTATCGGGGCGGTAGGGCCACGCGTTCCAGAAGCGGTTCACCACCTCAAGCTTCTCTTTGAGCGGCCTGCCCTGCGCCTGCTCCTTCAGCTCCCCCCATGTGGAGGAGCGGCTGAGCCGCTTTTCCTCCATGAATACAGGCTGTTCCGCATGGCGCCTCAGCACGGCGAGCCAGTTCTTCTGCTTCTCCAGCGGCCTTCGGAACTCCACAGTGCCGAAGAGGAGCGGCCGGGCCTCGGCCTGACCGTGCTTCGCCTCCCGCGGGGGGCCCTCCCCTTCCGCAAAGGCCGGCACAGGGCACAGGGCGGAAAGAGCCCCCAGCAGGAACATGGCCGCCGGGAGAGCCCGCCTCATCATGTGCTGTACGCTGTGCCCGTCAACCATAGGCAGATCCGTGCTCGTGCTTCTTCGCTGGTCAAAGGCTCGGGAGCCTTATTCCGGCAGGGTGATCTTGTCCAGCGGCTCGTGGTCGCTGGGAGTGACCTTGAGTATCTCAGTGCGGATATTGAAGCTGGGGATGAGCTCGCCGGTGAGGGCCTTCATGCGGTAGGCCGCAATGAGGGCGTTGCCGCTGGCGGTGCAGGCCTGCGAGGAGGAGTTGAAGAGCTCGTTCTCGGCATCGAGAACGTCGAGCAGGGAACGCTGGCCCATGACGAACTGCTCCTGGTAGGCGTCGCGTGTGGCGAGGTTGAAGTCCACGGCTTCGTTGTAGAAGGCGAGCTGTTCCTGCGCGCTCACGAATTCAGCCCAGCTTTCCTGCACGGAGAGCTTCAGGCTGTCCATGAAGTCGTACAGGGTCTGGCGCGACTGGCGGATGCGCGCGGCGGCGGCCTTGTTCTCGTTCACGTCGGCCATGGAATTGAAGAGGTTCCAGCGCACCACGGCGGCCACGCCGAATTCGGAGGTGAACATCTCGCGCTTGGCGTCGCGGTCGGAGTAGGAGGGACCCATCTCAAGGTCTATCTGCGGGCTGTAGGCGGCCTTCACCTGCTTCTTCACGGCGCGGGCGGCCTGCACGTCTTCCGAGAAAGCGGCGACCTTGGGATTGTTCGTGCGCGCGAGGGCGAGCACCTCGTCGACGTCCTTATACATCTTCGCGGGCATGGGCACAGGGGCCAGGCTCACGCCCACGAGGCGGTGCTTCGTGAGGCGGGCGTAGGCGTCCTCGCCGATGCGCAGGTTCTTCTCGGCCTCGGAAAGAGCGGACTTGGCGCGGGCAAGGCGGCTCTGCGCCTGCGTGACGTCGGCCATGGTGTCCACGCCGTGGGCCTCGCGTTCGCGGGCCTTGCGCAGGATGTCCTCATGGGCGGCAACGTTCTCCTTGGCGAGCTGGAAGATCTCGGAACGGCGCAGCACGTCCACATGGGCGATGATGGCGTCGAGCGCGAGGGAGGTGGCGTTGTCCAGCACGCGGTGGTCGAGCGAGCGGTAGGTGGCTTCGGCCTCTTCCACGCGGCCGAGGGTGCGGAAGCCGTCCCACAGGGGCTGGGTGATGATCAGGGAGGCGGAAGAGTACGGGGAAGCTCCGTCGTAGTCGTAGGCGCGGGTGGTGCTGTTATCGAGGTAGCCGAAGCCGCCGCGGGCGACCACGTCCACACGCGGGCCCCAGCCGCCCTTGGCGCGGTCAACTTCATGGCCGACGGCGGAACGGTTTTCCTGGAGGGCCTTGAGCGAATGGTTGTTCCGCATCATGGCCTCGATGGATTCTTCCACGGGGATGGGCTCGCCCTTTCCGGGATACCAGCCATAGCCGAAGGCCGGGGAGGTGAGGCAGGCGAAAAGCCCCATGCCAAGCAGAAACTTATGCATATTCTTCATGATGTATTCCTTTCAGCCCGAGCCGCCAGACGGCTCCAGGGCGATGTTCCCGGCAGAGGGACATCAGTTCTTCCATGTGGGAGGGGAGCCTCAGTGCGTGGGAATAATATTCTACTATAGTCGCGCGGATGGCCTTCTTCGGGGAAGTTCCGCACGCCAGGGAATCCAGGTGCTCGCACACCCGGAGAAATCTCTTTTCCGCAGAATCCTGCGCCAGTTCCGGCATGGCCGGGGCGAAAGCCCCCCTCCCCTGCCCGGGCAGGCAGGGAGACGCCACGGACGCACCGCAGGCCATGGCTTCCAGAGCCTCAGGCAGGACGACGCCCCCGGCAGTGATGCAGGGGTCGGGCAGGACGAACAGCGCCGAAGCGGCCAGCATGTCGCGCCAGCTTTCCAGCGAGCTGTAGCCCTGCACGGCAAGGCGGGACTGCCAGCTTTCGGGCAGGCGTTTCGCAAGATCCTGCGAAGCCTCTTTCAGTTCGGCATTAGCACAGTTCAGCAGAACAGTACAGTGCGGGCGATGAGCCAGAAGCCCCAGCGCGAGCTCCCACAGTGCGCGCGGAGCCAGAGAATCTTCGCCCCTATGCGGGCGTATGTCCATGGCGACGAGCTCGCCATCCTGCGGGAAGATGCGGCCGGCGCAGGCGAAGGGCTTTGCCGAGTCCGGCGAGAAAAAGTCCGTGTCGATGAAGGCAGGGAGCACCCGGGCATTGCGTGCCATGAGCGGAGGAAGCCCGGCAAGGCACTGCTCCGAGAACGCGAAGATAGCATGGCAGTGGGCAAGGGCCGAGGAACGGAGCATGGCCGCCTGCTCTTCCTCTCCGGGAACGGCCTGCTCGGACGGAGACGGGTCCGCGAGGAGCACGGCGCTGTCCGCATAGCCGAAGAGCATGGCCTTCGGGAATGCCTTGTGCGCCCAGAGGGGGATGGCGGAAGAGGCGGAAAACAGCACGGCGTCGGGCGCAAGGCCTGCATCCCTCAGGGAGAGGAAGGCCGCATGGGCCTGCCGGGCCGAAGTGAGCGTGCGCTTCAGCGGCGAACGCTCCCGCACAGGCTTGAGCAGTACTCGGTGCACGCCGGGGAGGGCGAAATCCCGCCGCCCGTAATGCGAAGCGAACAGCACCTCGTGCCCCTGCGAAGCAAGGGCCGAAGCCAGGGCGCTGAAATGCCCTGGGAAACTGTCGCCGCAGAAAAGGATTCTCATTTCAAAACTCGATGGGATGCCTGGGGCATCGCCGTATCATTTTTCCCGCAGAGCGTTCTGCCGAGCCTTGAGTATGGGCTTGAGCAGATAGTCCAGCACAGTTTTCTTGCCGGTGAGTATGTCCACCGTGGTCATCATGCCGGGCATGATGGGCAGGGATTCGCCGTTGTGCTCGATGGCCGTCCTGGGCGTGCGCACCTTGACGAGGTAGTAGAACTCGCCGCGCTTGTCCTCAATGGTGTCGGCGCTTATCTGTTCGAGCACGCCGTCCAGGCCGCCGTAGATGGAGAAGTCGTAGGCCGAGACCTTGACCATGGCCTTCTGGCCGGGGTGCAGGAATGCCACGTCCTGCGGGCGCACGCGGGCTTCGACGAGCAGGGTGTCGTTGAGCGGGACTATCTCCATAATGGATTCGCCGGGCTTGACCACGCCGCCCACGGTGTTGATGTAGATCTGCTTCACAGTGCCGCGCACAGGGGAACGGAGCTCGGTGCGGGTCACGCGGTCGCTGCCGGCGGAGAGGCTCTCGCGCAGGGAGGCAAGCTCTATGCTGCGCTTGTTGATCTCGTCCATGAGGGCGGCGTCGAGCTCGGCGCGGCGCAGGGATATGCGGTGCTCGGCTTCGCTGGCGGCGGCTTCGGCTCGGGGGATGGAAACATCCAGCGCATCGAGTTCGCCCTGCGTCTGCACGGAGCGTTCCTGCAGTTCGAGGAACTGCACGCGGGAATAGCTGCGCTTTTCGAGCAGGGGGCGGGCAATGGCTATCTGCTGGCGGATGAGCTCCAGGCTCTTGGAAAGCTGTTCGCGCCTCGCCTTCTGTTCGTTCACTTCGTGGCGGCGCTGGTCGGACTGGGAGCGCAGGACCTGCAGTTCGGAAGCGCGCTGGCGCATCTGCACGTCGAAGGTCTCCTTCTGCACTTCGGTCAGGCGGCGTCCCTGTTCGAGCTGGTCTTCGGAGAGCTTGTAGCCCGTGCCCTGCTCCAGCCATGCCTTCAGGTCTTCAGGGCAGACGAGGGCCGGGGCTTCCCCTCCGGCCTCCGACTGCACCACGGAGCGCAGGCGGCTGATGGACGTAAGGTTTTCCATGGCCTTGAACAGCATGTCGCGCAGGGAGGATTCCGCCATCTCGTTGTCGAGCCGGGCGAGGACGTCGCCCTTCTCCACGATCTGGCCTTCGTAGACTTCCACGCTGCGCAGTATGCCGCCTTCGAGGTTCTGGATGATCTGCGTGCGCGAGGAGGCGATGACCTGGCCGTCCGCATGGGTCACTTCATCCAGCATGGCCACGCTGGCCCAGCCGAGGAAGGCCGCGAAGAAGAGGAACACGCCCACGGAAAGCCAGCGTGCCCCCCGGGAGGGGCGGCGGGCCAGGGCGGCCTCCACCTCGGCGGCGTAGGGGAGGTCTTCGGGAAGGAGCCCGCGCGTACCAAGGGCGGAAGGCTCGAAAAGGCTCTGCGCAGGCTGAGCCTGGGGCTTGGACTTATTCAGGTTTTCCATGGACTCAGGCCTCCTTCCTGCCGGGGTTCACGGGCGCGCCCTGGGCAGGGCGCACGGCGGCAGGCTTTGCCGATGCCTTCGCTCCGGCCTCGGCCCTGTTCTGGCGCAGGCGTTCCAGCACGGCGTCGCGCGGGCCGTCCATGGCCACCTTGCCGCCGTCCATGACGATGATGCGGTCCACGATGCGGAGCATGGACAGGCGGTGCGTGATGAGGATGAGCGTCTTGTCCTTGATGACAGGAGCCAGCCTGCGCTGGACGCCGAGTTCGGATTCCACGTCCATGTTGCTGGTGGGCTCGTCGAGGATGAGGATGTCCGGGTCGCGCACGAGGGCGCGGGCAAGGCCCACGGCCTGCCTCTGCCCGCCGGAAAGATTGCGGCCCTGCTCGCCTACCTGTGCGCCGTAGCCCGCAGGGTGCGTCTTCACGAAGTCCGCCACACCGGAGATGAGCGAGGCGCGGAGCACGAGCTGGTCGTTGATGGTGGGGTCGCCGAGGGCGATATTGTCGCGCACGGAGCCGTAGAACAGCACCACTTCCTGAGGCAGGAAGCCCACGCGGCTCCTGAGGTCGGCCGTGGCGAGCTGGCGTATGTCCACGCCGCCGAAGCTCACCGCTCCCTCCTTGGGCTGGTACAGGCCTATGAGCATCTTGCCGATGGAGCTCTTGCCCGAGCCCATCTTGCCGATGATGCCCACCTTTTCGCCGGGGCGTATGCGGAGGGAGACGTTGTCCAGAGCCAGCGCGTCGGAACCGGGGTAGGCGAAGCTCACCTTATCCATGACGAACTCGCCGGAAAGAACGCCGAAGTCCATGCAGGCGGCCTCGTCCTGATTCTCGGAGGGGAGCTCCATGAGGGCGTCCAGAGCCTTGAGCGAAACGCGGGAATTCTGCAGGCGAGTGAGCAGGCTGGCAAGCTGGAGCAGCGGGGCCATGATGCGGCCGACGAGGATGTTGCAGCCGATGAGGCCGCCCATGCTCATTTCCCCGGCGCCTATGCGGTACACGCCCCACACCACCATGGCCACAGTGACCATCTGGGTGACGAAGGTGGCGAAGCTGACGGCACGGGTGGAATACTTGCGGGATTCGTTGCTGGACTGGGCGGAGATGCCCGCCACGGCTTCCCACAGCTTCTGCATGCGGGCTTCGGCCATGCTGGACTTCACCGTCTCAAGGCCGTGCACCATTTCCACCAGCAGGGCGTTCTTCTGCATGGCGTGGCGGTAGCTGGTCTCGGCGCTCTTCGCGGCGGCCATCTGCAGGTACACGCCCACGCCCAGGAGTATGGGCATGGCCGCAAGCGGCAGGAGCACCAGCGGCCCGCCGATGAAGGCGGTGAGCAGGAAGAACAGCGCAAGGAAGGGAAGGTCGATGAGGGCAAGGAAGGTGGTGGAGCTGAAGAACTCCCGCAGGCTCTCGAATTCCCTCAGGTTATTCACCAGCGCACCCGTGGATTCGGGCTTGGCGTCCATGCGCATGGAGAGCACCTTGTCGATAAGCCGGGAGGAGAGAACCACGTCGGCGTTGCGGCCGGCGAGATCCACGAAATGGCTGCGAAGGCTGCGCAGGATGAAGTCGAAGAGGTAGGCTATGCCCACGCCTGCGGCCAGCACCCACAGCGTTTCGTAGGCGTTGTTGGGGATGACGCGGTCGTACACGTTCATCACGAAAAGCGAAGAAGCCACGGCGATGACGTTCACCACCACGCTGGCCAGAGCCACATGGCGATAGATGGGCGTGTACCAGCGGAGCACGTCCCAGAACCAGCGGCGGGGCTTCGGGCTCTTCACGGACTCGGTGCGGGCGTCCGCGCGGGATTCCAGCGCCGCGAACACGGCATAGCCGGAATACTGCCCTTCGAGTTCGGCGCGGGGCAGGGACTGTTCGGCATCGCCCAGCTCGGGCAGGATGACCCGTGCCTCCCCGGCATCCAGCGACGTGAGCACGCAGCTCTGATCTCCTTTTAAAAGGAGGACGCAGGGGAGCGTGAGCGGAGAGATATCGGCCAGCTTGGCGCGGTGCATCACTTTGCCGTGCAGTCCGGCGCGTTCGGCTGCGCGCAGGCAGGCGCCCACGCTCACCTTCTCGGCGCCGGCAAGGCCAGCCAGAAGGAACTGCGGGGAAACATGCTTGCCGCGCAGGCGTATGAGAACAGAAAGGCTCTTCAGAAGAGGCGGCATGAAGTCCACTTCTGCCGGGGCGAGAGGCTGGACGGCCTTTGCTATCGTATGGGTATCATTCATCATGACTTCCCTGTAGAACTTTTTCGAGCATGCTCTGCAAAAAAAGGTCGCAGAGCTCATCAAGCAACGTTATTCCTCCCTTCAATGGCTGTCAAATCCTACAGCAGGAGAAAGGAAGGATACACTTGTGATTCCCCCTGCCCCGCAGAAGAAAAGAAGCAGGAGGAGGGCAGAAAAAACTTCCTCCAACGGGTGGAAAGTCATTCCGCAGAGCTGGAATAACCTCCCCTGAAGAATCGCTGAATGGGCGGAAAGCCACGTTACGCAACTGCCGCCCTCCTCCATCATCTTCGCGCAGAGCCTTCCTTGTCTGAGGCGTTCTCCCTATTTGGAATATTCAGGTAAAAGTTGTGTATCTCACCCACCGCACATATGCGGGAGGTATCAGTTATTGAAAGGGGCCCCACCGGCATAGCCGGTGGTTCCCCATATGCGCCTGTAAGGCTTTTTTGCCAGCGGCACCCTAGCAGGCGCATATACGATCTGACATTGGCATTTCTGTTACTTGCGACCCGTAAACGGGTTACTAGGGAACGGGAGAGCTAACTGCTCACCCATTTTATCCTCTTCTAACTGGTGTCGGATGTATTCGGCTATCTTGGCTTTGTTCTTGCCTACTGTGTCTACGTAATATCCCCGACACCAGAACTCGCGATTGCGATATTTGAACTTCAAATCG
>JAFQPD010000062.1 GCA_017411945.1 Mailhella sp. | reverse complement strand
GCCGTGCTTTTGTCGACATATTGACAAGAAGCAGGAAAGTTGTTCCTAAAAAAGAAGGTATTGTAAATCTCATTCTGCTATCTGCCGCCTCAGGCAGAAAGGAGCCGCTTTATGACCAAGGCCGAACTCATCGCCAAGATTGCCGGAAGCGCCGCCATCAGCAAAAGCAGCGCTGAACAGTCTCTCAACGCCCTGCTCGATGCCATTCAGGAAGCCCTTGCCACCGACGGCAAGCTCTCCCTGCCCGGCTTCGGCTCCCTCGTGGTCGAGGAACGCAAGGAACGCAAAGGCCACAACCCCCGCACGGGCGAAGCCATCACCATCCCCGCTGGCAAGGTCGTTAAATTTAGGGCTGGCATTAATCTGAAAAAGCAGATACAGTAGCAAATACGGCTCGGCTCCCGGCTTTTCCGGGCTGAGAGTCGCCAAGAGCTCAAGGAGTATTCATGCTTTTACACGGTCAGAACAACCAAAGTCCCTTCATCTGGGATCTTCCCATCTGGCAGCCCGACTACGCCATTTTCTTCGGCGTGCTCTACGCTGTCATCCTCATCCTCGGCATCGGCCTCTCGCTGGTTTTTGCGCGCTCCGTTCTGGAATATCTCGATTCCGACAACAACGAACACTGATATAATTTTTTCATGTTTCAGGCAGGATTCCCCAGAGTTCAGCTCTCTGGGGGCTTGCCTTTTGCGGCAAATTGATTTAGTTTGCCATCTTCCTGTGCAGAATAGCCGTGGGTCCTCATTCCGGGGCTCGCCCGGAAGGCTGGCTAGTGCAGGAATGCTTTCTCCGTATTGTTTCGGTTCCCCCCTTGGCGGCGAATCAGAACGGAAGAAAAGATTCGCTGAAAGGGGGTGATAAACTATGCCCGGTGTTTTTCTCAACGAAGACGACTATAATTTCGACATCGCTCTGCGCCGCTTCAAGAAGCAGGTGGAGAAGGCCGGCGTTCTCTCTGAAATGAAGAAGCGCCAGCACTACGAAAAGCCCAGCGTCATGCGCAAGAAGAAGAAGGCTGCTGCCCGTAAGCGTCTCATGAAGAAGATGCGCAAGGTCAACATGGGTTAATTCTTCGACTACAGCGGTTCGCTAGGTCAGAACCGTATGCAGACCGGTAAGGAGCCGGAAATCAGACCTTTCACCAGGAACGATTTCCGGCTCTTCTGCCGTTTGCGCCCGAACGGCCATGCCGCGAAGGCGCGAGAAGACAGCGCAACACCCCGTTTTTACTGCCGTAAAGTGCGAACTTTGCGGCCTTTCCGTCATGGTCCGGGCAGTACCGGCCAGAGCCCGAGCTTCAGCCCGGCAGAAAGGAAGTGCATATGAGCATCGCTGAACAGATCGAAAAGGACTATATCCAGGCTTACAAGGCCAAGGATCAGGTGCGCCTCGGAACTCTGCGCCTGCTCAAGACCGCCGCCAAGAACAAGCAGGTGGAACTCATGCGCCCCCTCACCGATGACGACGTCATGAACGTCATCATCCGCGAGCTCAAGCAGCGTCAGGATTCCATCGAGCAGTTCACCGCCGCCGGCCGCACCGACCTCGCCGATAAGGAGGCCGCCGAAGCCGAAGTGCTCAAGGGCTACATGCCTGCCCAGCTCACCGAAGAAGAGCTGGCCGAAGTGGTGGAAAAGGCATGCGCCCCCCTCCTTGAGGGCGGCATGAAGAACATGGGCCAGGCCATCAGCGCCATCATGGCCGAATACAAGGGCCGCGTGGACGGCAAGGCTGTGAGCTCCGCCGTGAAGGCCCGCCTCCAGCAGGCATAGCCATGGACGAACGCACGCTCCGCGCCCTCGAATTCCCCCGCGTGCTCGAGCGACTTTCCGCTTGCTGCCTCTCCGAGGCGGGAAAGGAAGCCGCTCTTCGTCTGCGCCCTATGGCCGAGGCCGAAGACGTGCGCCGCGCCCAGTACCTTTATGACGAGATGCGCGACTGGCTCGCCGAGGGCGACTTCCATCTCGTCTCCTTCCCCGACATTTCCGGCCTGCTCGCCTATGTGAACGGCCATGCCGACCCTCTGCTCGAGATGGATGGCCTCTGGGCCCTCAAGTCCGCCCTGGGCCTCGCCCGCCGCGCCGCCGAGAGCATACGCGCCGGTGCGGCCCGCCGCCCCATCCTCGACGCCCTCGCCTGCTCTCAGCCCATGCCCGAGATGTCCCTCTCGGCCCTGAACCGCTGCGTGGGCGACGACGGCTATCTTAAGGATGAAAGCTCCCCCGGCCTGCTCCTCGTGCGCAGCGAGCTCCGCGGCATCCATCAGAACTGCATGCGCCGCGTGAAGGACTTTGCCGAGAAGTACAATATCGCGCATTATCTCCAGGACGACTACATGACCCTGTCGTCCGACCGCTACGTCCTGCCGCTCAAGGCCAACTTCAAGGGCCGCATACAGGGCATCATCCACGACTACTCCAATACCGGCGAAACGCTCTACTTCGAGCCGCTCTTCCTCGTGGAGCAGAACAACCGCCTGCAGGAACTGAAGCAGCAGGAACGCGAAGAGGAGCGCAAGGTGCTCCGCCTTCTGGCCGACCTGCTCAATCAGGAGATGCCGCAAGTGCGCGCCGCGTGGGAACTGCTCGTCGAGCTGGACCTCGGCCAGGCCAAATGCGCCCTCGGCTCCGCCCTGAACGGCCGCATCGTTCCTATGGAAGAAGGCGCGACGCTGAACCTGCCCGCCGCCCGCCACCCCCTGCTGGTGCTGGAAGCCGCCCGCGCCGCCACGGACCGATCCTACAGCGGCCCGCGCCGCATCGAACCTGCCGACCTCGTGCTCCGCGAAGGCGACCGCGTGCTCGTCATCAGCGGCGGCAACGCCGGCGGCAAGACCGTGGCCCTCAAGACGCTCGGCCTCATCACGCTCATGACGCTGGCCGGCCTGCCCGCCCCTGTGGAAGGCGGAGCCGCCCTGCCCTTCTGGAACTGCGTCCATGCCTTCATCGGCGACGAGCAGAGCCTCGACGACCACGTTTCCACCTTCACCGGGCAGATACACCATCTTTCCTCCATCTGGGAGGAGCTCGACGGCCACTCCCTCATCCTGCTGGATGAATTCGGCGCAGGCACCGACCCCTCGCAGGGCGCGGCCCTCGCCCAGGCTGTGCTCGACGGCCTCCTCGAGAAGGGAGCCTGCACCATCACCGCCACGCACTTCCCGGCCCTCAAGAGCTACGCTCTCACCCGCGAAGGCGTGCGCGCCGCTTCCGTGCTCTTCGACAGCAATACGAAGAAGCCCCTGTTCCACCTCGCCTACGACCAGGTGGGCGCGAGCCAGGCCCTCGACGTTGCCCGCGAGCACGGCCTGCCGGAATCCGTCCTGCGCCGCGCCGAGCATTACCTGCTCATGGACGGCGACGACGCCAGCGCCGTCATGGACCGCCTCAACGAGCTGGCCCGCCAGCGCGAAGAAGAGCT
>JAFQPD010000061.1 GCA_017411945.1 Mailhella sp. | reverse complement strand
TTCCGAACTCGGCAGTCAAGCTCTTCATCGCCCATGATACTGCATACTTTTGTGTGGGAAAGTAGGCCGATGCCAAGGTTTTCTTTAGAAAGGCCGTCTTACGACGGCCTTTCGTCGTTTAAAAGCCCCGCGCTCCCAAGCCAGCCTTCTGCTAACCGGAGCCGGGGCTTTTGGTGTCACGAAGGTGGGAAGTTTTTTCTGGCAAATCCCTCTTGGCTTCCAAGCTTGTTTTCTTTTTCGGATATGCAGCTGCGTTGCCCTTTATTTTTTTTTGTCATACTGTCTCCCTAGGATAAAATCTTCAGGAGCAGGTACTATCCATGAGCAAGGCGTTTAAGCAGACGGACCGTGAAGCGTATATAACGCTTGGCCTTTATGTCTTTTTCTTTCTCTGGTGGACGCTGTTTGCCTTTGGCCTTGGTTCTGGCGATCCCGAAGAATACAGCTATATCTGGGGGCTTCCAGCGTGGTTTTTCTATAGCTGCGTGGCCGGATATCCTGTGGTCACTCTTATTTTGTGGGTAGTCGTGAGAAAATTTTTTGCCGATATCCCGTTAGATGAGCCGGAGGGCGAATCTGAAAAAGAGGAGGGCAAGGCATGATATCCGCGCTTTTTCCTCTAGTAGGCTATCTTATCCTGACACTTGCCATTGCGGTTTGGGCACAGCAAAAGGCAAGATCCGGTGCATCTCACAATACCGTCGAGGAATATTTTATTGGCGGGCGTTCCATGGGCGGCTTCGTGCTGGCCATGACCATCATCGCCAGCTATACCAGTGCCAGTTCTTTTATCGGCGGACCTGGGGTTGCCTACAGTCTTGGCCTGGCATGGGTGCTCCTTGCCATGATTCAGGTGCCCACGACGTTTCTGACTCTCGGCGTTCTGGGCAAGCGTTTCGCCATCATTGGGCGACGCCTTGGAGCTGTCACTATCACAGATTTTCTTTATGCCCGGTATAAGAGCGATGTCGTCGTCATCCTCTGTTCCATGGCTCTTCTCGTATTTTTTGCGGCCTCCATGGTGGCTCAGTTCATAGGCGGAGCCCGCCTGTTCCAAGCTGTCACGGGATATCCGTATGAAGCTGGCCTTGTTCTTTTTGGTGTGACGGTGGTGGTATATACAGCCGTTGGAGGCTTCCGGGCAGTGGTGCTCACTGATGCCCTTCAAGGCATAGTCATGGTAGTGGCCTCTGTGGTGATATTCATGGCTGTGCTTGAAGCAGGCGGAGGGATGACCCAGTGCATACAGACGCTGAAGGGCATAGATCCCGGCCTCATTGCTCCATCCGGGGCAGGCGGAAAAGTGCCCGCGCCGATGCTTTTTTCTTTCTGGGTTCTCGTTGGCCTCGGCATACTCGGCCTTCCTCAGACCACGCAGCGCTGCTTCGGCTACAAAGATTCAAAGTCCATGCATGATGCCATGATCATGGGCACGCTCATCATTGGATTCTTGCTCCTTTTCATGCATCTTGCCGGCGTGCTCGGAAGGGCAGTGATGCCCGGACTGAAATCCGGAGACCTTATCATCCCTTCACTTATTCTTGATCTTCTTCCTCCGTTCTGGGCTGGTGTGTTCGTTGCCGGACCTCTGGCGGCCATCATGTCCACTGTGGACACTATGCTCCTTCTAGTGTCAGCGGCTATTATTAAAGATCTCTATATCCGCTACAGTCTGAAGAACGACACTTCGCGCATTTCTCCGAAGAAGCTCAATAGGATGAGCTTCGGGTGTACCATATGTGCTGGAGTGCTTGTCTTCGCGGCTTCCTTCAATCCTCCTGAGCTTCTGGTCTGGATCAACCTTTTCGCTTTCGGCGGACTTGAAGCCGTATTCCTGTGGCCTATCATACTTGGCCTGTACTGGAAGAAGGCTAATGCGGCAGGTGCAGTTTTTTCCATCCTCATAGGACTTACGGTGTTCATTTTCATTTCCGTATTCAAGGTGCAGCTTGGCGGAGTTCATGCCATAGTTCCTACTCTGGCTCTTTCCTTAGTTGCCTTCTGGGCAGGGAATAGTTTTGGCGATCCTGCCGGGCCAGACGTGCGGCGCATCTTCTGGGATGAGTGATTTCCCTTTTGCATGGCTATGAAAAAAGGCGTTCCTTTTGAGAGCGCCTTTTTTAGTGCAGAGGTCAGTTCTAGGAGAAATACGGTTTGAGGTAGTCTACCGCGAAGGCTACGGTTTCCTTGGTGAGCGGCTCGCACATATGCTTCGGGTCATCTTTCTGGAACCCTCCGGGGCGAAGGTCGCGGCAGAGCAGGGAGCTGAAGCGAGCAGTGAATCCTTCGCAGAAACCATAGGCTATTTTCATCATGTCTTTCTTCTTCATGCCGCGCGCGGTGGCGCAGATGCCGATGAACATGAGGGCTCCCTCCACCAGCCCGCACTGGGCGCGGAAGCGGCCTCCGCCGTTCAGGCATACGGCAGAATCGAGAACCTGCTGGTTTATCTCCACGCCAAATTCCTTGCCAAGGCAGAGCAGTGTGGTGATGGCGCAGTTATAGTCCTTGTCGTGGTAGAGGTGGTGGATAAGCTCGTTATGGTCGCTCATGGTGGACTCTCTCGGAAAGAGGTTACAGAAGGCGGAATACCTGTTCGGCGGTATCGGCAAGGTTGCGGAAGGCGTTGTTCTTGTCCAGGGCTTCTTCCATACTGACCGGGGCACGCATGATGGGGAAGAAGGCGTCTATGCCCTGCTGGTTCACGGCGCGGGCATCGTCGGTGACACAGCCGGAAAAGGCGATGACCCTGCATCCGTGAGCCTTGGCCCGTTTGGCCACGCCGCCCGGAGCTTTGCCCATGGCCGTCTGAGCATCGATGCGGCCTTCACCGGTAATGGCTATGTCTGCACCGGTGAGAGCACTGTCTATGCCGACAGTGTCCAGAACGAGGTCGACGCCGGAATGCAGGCTGGCGTTCAGGAAGGTGAGGAAGCCGAAGCCGAGGCCGCCTGCGGCGCCGGCGCCGGGGTAGTCGCGCATGTCCTTCCCTGTGAATTCAGTGCATATGCGGGCATAGGACGCCATATGGGCATCTGTAGTCTCTACGTCGCGCAGGCCTTTCTGAGGGCCATAGACAGCGGCAGAACCGCGGGGGCCGCAGAGGGGATTGTTCACGTCGCAGGCTATGCTGAATTCTGCTTCGCTCAGTTCGGGCATGATATGTTCCGCAGAGATGGAAGTTACGTCAGCCAGAGCCCTGGCTCCCCGGCCTACTTCATTCCCATCTCTGTCGCGAAAAGAGAAACCCAGAGCCTGAAGCATGCCCATGCCGCCATCCGTGGTGGCAGAACCGCCAATACCCATGACGAAGCGGCGGCAGCCCTTGCGCAGGGCGTGGGCTATCATTTCTCCCACCCCGTAAGTGCTGGCAGAAATGCCATCGCGTTTTTCTGCAGGCACGAGGGGAAGCCCTGCCGCGGCGGCCATCTCCATGACGGCAAGCCCGTCTTTCAGGCCGTATCCTGCGGAAACAGGTTCCCCTAAGGGCCCGGAGACTTCGGCGTCCACTCGTTCAGCTCCAAGGCCGGTGATGAGGGCGTCAACAGTGCCTTCTCCTCCGTCGGCAAGGGGCAGAGCTGTTATGTCGGCATCGGGATGGACGCGGAGTATGCCTTCACGCACGGCATCGGCGGCCTCAAGCGAGGAAATGCTCCCTTTGAAAGAATCCATGGCAATGACAATTCTCATCAGCGACACACCTTTTCTTTTTTAGCTTTTTCCCATGGCAGGCATCTGCCGAGGGCGCAGGCCTGTTTCAGATCGTCGCAGGCTTCCCCCTTTCTCCCTTCCAGAAAGGCACCCCCGGCACGATAGATGTAGACGAGAGGCTCTTTCGGATCCAGCGTTACAGCGTATTCGAAATCACGCTGTGCCCCTTTGGGATGGTTCTGCTTCAGGCAGATGAGGCCCCGCGTGGCATAGGCTTCAGCACTGGGGGAAAGACGTATGGCTTTTGTTGCGTCGTCGAAGGCGTCGTCCAGATAGCCGAGGTCGGCAAGGGCGCGGCTCCTGAGAAGATAGGGGGAGTGGTCCAGAGGATCGGCCTTGATGGCACTGTCCAGAAGGGCAACGGCCTTTGCAGGATCGATGCATTCCCCGCTCGCTGTCCAGTATTTTTCCGCTTCTTCCAGCAGTTTTCGGGCCTCAGGCGAAACGCCGCCTTTTACAACGCTCTCGAATGCGTCATCCTGTTTTTTAGGGGCGGATGAAGAGGGGGCATCCTCGAAAAAAGGGATTTCGAAGGAGTGCCATGAGCAGCCGAAAAGAAGGCTGCAGAGGGCGATGGGGGCTATGCGCAAAAGGGGCTTCATGCTTTCTCCAGCTCGAAGGAATATGGGATCGAGAACAGGATACAGAGTAAGCTCCAAGGCCCTCTTTCGTCAAACACGAGAGAGGCGAAGGGAAATGGAAGAGGGGCACAGGATGGAATGCGGAGCCGATGGAGGGAGCACTATTTCTTTTCTGCCAGTGTCTGCAGGGCAGAGAAGTAGTCATGCGCGGCAGAGGCCGCGTCGTGGGCGTCGGCATGGCGCATGGCGCTCAGTATGCGGGCCAGATGGGAGAAGACGGTCTCGCAGGAGTGCAGGTCGCAGGAGGCGTAGAGCCGCATGAGAGATTTTCCTTCAGGGAGGCAGGCGGAAAGGGCGGCATTGACGCTGCTGTTTCCAATGAAGCGGGCGGCTTCCATGAAGAACTGCACCTGAGCCTGAACGAAGGTCTTGGTATCGCCGTTGCGCAGGGCCGTTCCCACGACAGGAAGTATGCGTTCGAGGCTGAGTATTTGAGAAGGCTTTATGGCCAGAGAACAGGCCTGCATGATGGACGGGATGAGCAGCATGCTTGCGCTCAGTCTGTCTGCAAGGTCGCTTTGCGCCGGATGCCCAGCAGGGAGAGCGCGTACGCGAGAACCGCTTCCGTGAACAGTTTCCAGTATGCCGCGCCCAGCAAGAGCACTGAGAGCGGCACGGAGAGTCGTTCGGTTGACGGAGAATTCCTCGGCGAGAACTCGTTCGGAAGGCAGACGTTCGAACAGTTTCCAGCGGCCTTCGAGAAGTGCCTGCTCCAATTCCTGTTCGATGAATTTCTGCTTGTTCATTGCCACCTCGATAAACGTGGGGATCTAGTTGCGCCTCATCTATTTTTGCTCTTGAATGCCTGAACTGACAAGGTTTTTTATGAATATTTGTAAAAAGTATATATTTTATTGTATCAATAGATTAAAATTTATAAAATTGGTTCATCCATAATAAGTCTTTTTATAAAAAGGCAGAGTTTTTGAACGCTTGCTCAAGTAGTTTTGGCTGATATTTTAAGTTTTAAAAAAAATGATTGTACCAATTTACAATAACGTAAATTTTTTTTAGACTGTAGTCGTCTATCTCAATTTTTATCCTCTCCGGAGGCGCATATGGTTTTTTCTCGCTGGTCAGAAGGCTTTCCGGGGCTTCTGTGGACTGTTGAGCAAAGCCGTTCCCGCTTGAAGCTCTTCAACGCATGGGAGATAGACCAGCTTGGGGAAAGCACTTCCCGCCTTCTCAAGGATGTGCAGTTCCGGCGCCGAATGGTGCTCAAGGCCGACCAGCCCCTTCTGAGCGAATTCTGGGAGATGGTAAGCAGCCGGCAGCCGGCGGCGGTATCTTTTCGCCTGAAGGCAAATCCTCACGTTACTTACCAGCTTCAGGGCTGGCCTGATCCAGCTGACCCTGAACGCTACTTCGGCCTGCTCATGGAGGCTATGCTTCCCGCCGCTTTCGTGGTCAACGGAACGGCCGGAACATGCCAGTTGGCCCTTGGGCGGGTCCAGTATCCTGTTCTGGTGTTCGCCCCCAGGCAGGGAGAGATAGTCACCTGCAATGATGCGGCTAAGGAGCTCTTCGGAAGCACGGCCCGGAGAGGGGAAGGTTTCCTTCTGGAAGATATTGCGCCGGCGGAGCTTGGCGATGCTCTTCTCGAAGCGGCCAGCTGTGCTTTGCAGAGCGACGTGTGGGCGGGTACGCTCATGCTGAAGAACGGGGCTGGCAGCCTGTTCGGCTCGAAGGTGAGAATATCTCCCTGTTCTTCAGGAGGCGACATAGTCCGTATCGCCCTGCTCAATATCCCCGATGCTCCAGCTTCATGTGATCTGCTTCCGTACATGGAGGTGCTGGAGCCTTTTTCTCTGAAAGATGAGCTTGAGAAGATGCTTGCCTCCTGTTCGGGGTTGGGAGGGCTCATGTTCTCCGATATCAAGTCGACATCCGGCAAGGTGGAGATCTATGGCGTTGGCCGCCTCTTTGAAAAGCTGGAATGGGGCGTTTCCTATGCCTATGAAGGGACTATTGCGCAGGATATTGAACGGTTCTGCCTCGATTCTCTTACGGTGGAAGATACGATGGACAGCATCAAATCCATCGATTGGGCCATGTTCATCCCATGCGGCGTGCGTTCGTATTTCGCCAAGCCTTTCTATTCTGCCGAAGGCCTTCTGGCCGTACTCATATTCGCTTCGGATACGCCGGGCGATACGCGTATGAACGAGGCCAGCTTCCGCCTCCTGTACGAAGCGTTTGGCCAAATGCTCATGCGCTGGCGTTCTCTGAAGGGGCAGGGAAAAAATTAGGGGATAGGTGATTTTTTTCTTGACGAATGCCGCTGGTTCTGGCAAAAGAAACAACGCAACGGGGTTGTAGCTCAGTTGGGAGAGCGCTTGAATGGCATTCAAGAGGCCAAGAGTTCAATTCTCTTCAGCTCCACCAGAATTTCGGCTCACGAGAAATCGTGAGCCTTTTCTTTTCCATCGGTCCGCGTATGTTTTGGCGGATTTCATATAGAAGAAAGGGGGATCCTCTCATGAGAGGATCCCCCTTTCTGTCTGTATAGGCATGTTATGGAGCCGAGGCTTATTTTTCTTCGAACATGCGCACATAGGCGGCGTAGGCAGAGGCTATAGGCGAATCTGGCGGGAGCTGGGCTTTGCCGAGGCTGGAAGGTCGCTGGGGCCTGGGGACTTCCGGAGCTTCAGTGATGCCGATGTGCTGGAGAGATTCTTTGCCCATGAGCAGATGGAGTTCCACTTTCTGGAAAAATTCTTCATCCATGAAGGCATTCACGCGTTCGAGTATCTCCGGTACAGCGTAAGAGAGTTCCTGCAGGGCGCAGGAATCGTCACCGCCGATGAGCAGTATGCCGTTCCTGTGGCCCAGAGGACGCGCTATGGGGGCGATATGCGGCCCCATGACGATATCCCAGTTTCTCCACAGGTGGCCCAGAAGCGTCTGCTGGGGCTTCATGCCTCGCGCGGCCAGCCAGCCAGTGAGGTCGGCTCCTATGTGTGCGGTATGGTTGCGGCGGCGATTGAGGTCGTGCCCGGCAAAACGCTTATGGTATTTCTTTTCACTCATGGGGCCAGAGTACTCGACTTTGGCCCGCATGAGAAGAGCTAGCCGAGGATAGCCTTGATATCCGCCTCAGGAGCAGTTACGGGGCGGATGCCGTATTCCTTGACCAGAAGATTGAGCACGGCGGGGGAGACGAAGGCTGGCAGGGAAGGCCCGAGCCAGATGTTTTTCACGCCGAGATACAGCAGGGAAAGCAGGATGGCCACGGCCTTCTGTTCGTACCAGGAGAGAACGAGGGTGAGAGGAAGGTCGTTCACGCCGCACTGGAAGGCGTCGGCAAGGGCAAGAGCCACCTGAACGGCTCCATAGGCGTCGTTGCACTGGCCCATGTCCAGCAGGCGGGGCAGCCCGCCGACAGTGCCGATGTTGAGATCGTTGAAGCGGAACTTGCCGCAGGCCAGCGTGAGCACCACGGTGTCTTCGGGAGTCTGCTTCACGAAATCGGTGAAGTAGCTGCGGCCGGGCTTTGCGCCGTCACAGCCGCCCACGAGGAAGAAGTGGCGGATGGCTCCAGCCTTCACGGCATCCACGATGGTTCCGGCATGGGAGAGTATGGCTTCGGAGCTGAAGCCCGTGGTCATGGTCGTGCCGCCGTTGGTGCCGGGGATGAGGGTGTCTTCAGCATAGCCGCCGAGTTCGAGGGCCTTATTGATGACGGGGGTGAAATCCTTCTGGCCGCCAACATGGACCATGCCGGGGTACTGCACTACGCCGGTGGTGAACACGCGGTCGGCATAGCTTTCCTTCACGGGCATGATGCAGTTGGTGGTGAACAGGACGGGCGCGGGAACACCGGCCAGCTCCTTCTGCTGGTTCTGCCAAGCCGTGCCGAAGTGCCCTTTGAGATGGGCGAACTTCTTCAGTTCGGGGTAGGCGTGGGCCGGGAGCATTTCGCCATGCGTGTAGATGTTCACGCCGCGGCCTTCGCTTTGCTTGAGCAGGAGTTCGAGGTCGTGCAGGTCGTGGCCGGAAACGATGATGAAGGGGCCTTTCTCGATGGTAAGGGGCACAGTCACAGGGCCGGGGATGCCGTAGCCGCGGTTGGCCTCGTGCAGCATGGCCATGCAGGTGATGTTCACCTTGCCGGCTTCCATGACGGCGGCAAGCAGTTCTTCGGCAGGAGCGTCGGCGCCGAGCAGGGCCAGTCCCTTGTAAAGGAAGGCGTCCACTTCGTCGCTGGTTCGTCCGAGGGCGCGGGCATGGTGCGCATAGGCGGCAATGCCTTTCATGCCGAAGAGGAGCAGGGACTTCAGACTGCGGACATCTTCCGGAGCTTCCCAGATGGTGTTCATGTCCAGAGGTTCAGTGAGGCAGGAGGAACGCTCCATGCGCACGCGGTCCTTGATGGCGGCGATGGAGATATCATCGAAATTCACATTGGTCAGCGTGGTGAAAAGGGCGTTTTCCACCATCGTGTCTAACGAAGGTGACCGCTTCAGGCCAGGGCAGGAGGCGAGAGCGACGAGTTCGCCTACGATGGCGTCCTGAAGGTTGGAAGTTTCGGCTTTCTTGCCGCAGACGCCGGTGCGGGTGCAGGCCTTGCCGCCTGCGGTCTGTTCACACTGGAAGCAAAACATCTGGCTCATGAGAATCTCCTTGGGTAGCGGTAGGGGGAGGGGGGGGCCCATGACTTCATTAAAAGGATATTTTCAGCGTAAATTCTGTGATCATAGTCACTAGATAGGAATTATTATCAGTAGCGAACTAATTTTCAGCTTTCAGCGAGCTGCCCCAGGCTCTGTAAGGCAGTTTTGACAGTTCGACATTGAGGTAGCGGGAGATCTTGCTCACCTCTGCCCCCAGCCAGTCGGGCCTGGCGAAATTCTGCTCTTCGGATTCCAGCTCTATCTCGGCGACGATGAGCCCCTCGTTGGCTCCCATGAACTCATCGACTTCCCAGACATCGCCGTTTTCTTCGAAGGTGAAACGCTTTTTTTCGATGATCTCGCCAGGGTCGAGCCCATCCAGCAGAGCCTGAGCTTCCTCGAGGGGGATGCTGTATTCGAATTCGCTTCGTGCAATGCCTTCGCCGCGATATTTGATGGTGAGCGTGCCCTTTTCGCCAGCTATGCGAACGCGCACCGTACGATCCTGAGTGCGCGCTATGTAGCCTTGACGGAAAAGCATGCCTTCTGCCCGGCCGCGCCAGCCGTCGTTCTTCACGAGGAATTTGCGTTCGATTTCCTGCTGTTTCATGGCGATCTCCCGATAGGGCTGAAGGGAATGATTCGTTTTTGTTCTGAGTAGCATAAAAAAAACGGGGCGGAAAGCTTTCGCTTTCCGCCCCGCGGGATCTCAGAGGAAGTCGATATTAGTTATCGAACTTCTGACGGAGAAGGTCGCCAAGGGTCTGGGTCATGGAGTTGTCGCCAGAATGATAGTCCTTGGGCTTGCGGCGTTCTTCATCGTCCTTGATCTGCTTGATGGAGAGGCCGAGGCGGCGTTCATCAGCGGACACATGGATGATCTTAGCCTGCACGGAGTCGCCTTCCTTGAAGAGTTCGGAAGGAGACTTCACCTTCTTGCCGAGTTCGGTCACGTGGATGAGGCCTTCGATGCCTTCTTCCACTTCAACGAACAGGCCGTAGTCGGTCACGTTGGTCACGGTGCCGGGGATCACGTTGCCCACGGGGTAGCGGGCG
>JAFQPD010000060.1 GCA_017411945.1 Mailhella sp. | reverse complement strand
GCTCCCTGCGCGTGCTTGACGGCGCCGTGGGCGTGTTCTGCGCCGTGGGCGGCGTGGAGCCCCAGTCCGAAACCGTGTGGCGGCAGTCCGAATCCTTCGGCGTGCCCAAGCTGGCCTTCATCAACAAGATGGACCGCGTAGGCGCGAACTTCGCCGCCGTGGTGGACGCCCTGCACGAACGCCTCGGCGCAACGCCCGCCGCCCTCACCGTCCCGCTGGGCGAAGGCCCGGAATTCTACGGCGTGGCCGACGTCATCGCCATGAAGAAGCTCATCTTCGATGAAGACACTCAGGGCCGCAGCATGGAAGTGCTGGAACTCGAAGGCGACGAGCTCGAGACAGCCCGGATGTGGCGCGAGAAGACACTCGAGACCATAGGCGAGAACGACGACGAGTTCATGGAAAAATATCTTGAGGAAGCCTTCACGGAAGACGACATCCATGCAGCCATACAGCGCGCCACCCTCGCCCGCAGGATAACCCCGGTGCTCACCGGCTCGGCCCTGAAGAACGCCGGCGTCCAGCCCCTGCTCGACGCCGTGGGCCGCTACCTGCCCTCCCCTGCCGACGTGCCCGCACCCCGCGCCACCAGCGCGGACGGCTCTGCGGAAAAGGCTGTGGACATCAGCCCCGCCGCCCCCTTCTGCGGCCTCGTGTTCAAGGTGCTCATGGAAGGCGGCCGCAAGACCTCGCTCCTGCGCATCTATTCCGGCACGCTCAAGGAAGGCGATTCCGTGCGCAACATCGCCCTCGCCAAGGACGAGCGCATCTCGCGCATGTTCCGCATGGACGCCGACCAGCAGGAACAGCTCGCCGAGGCCAGCTCCGGCGACATCATCGCCGTCATCGGCCTGCGCTCCGCCCGCACCGGCGACACCGTGGCCGCCCACGGGCAGGACATACTGCTCGAAGACCTGCAGGCCGTGAAGCCCGTCATCTCCATGGCTCTCGAACCCCGCAACGCCGACGAAGGCAAGACGCTGGACGAGGCCCTCGCCCGCTACGCCATCGAAGACCCGACGCTCGGCGTCTCGCAGGACGAAGGCTCCGGCAACCGCATCATCTCCGGCATGGGCGAACTGCATCTCGACGTCGTGCTCGAACGCATGCGCCGCGAGTACAATATCGATCCCCGCCACGGCCAGCCTCAGGTCGTGGCCCGCGAGACCGTGCGCATCGAAGCCTCCGGCTCCGGCCTCTTCGACCGCGAACTCGGCACCGTGCATCATGTGGGCGAGGTCTCCCTCACCATGGCTCCTGCCGAACGCGACAGCGGCAACGTGGTGACCCTTTCCGACGCCCTCGCCAACGCCGACCCGAAGGAAGCCGTGCCCCGCGTCCTTGTGGAAGAAGTGCTCCAGGGCGTGCGCGACAGCCTGCTCTCCGGCCCGCAGACAGGCTACCCCGTGCAGGACGTCATCGTCACCGTAACGGCCATCCGCAAGGACGGCGCGACTGCCGCCGGCTGCCGCATGGCCGCCTCCCTGGCCGTGCGCGACGCCATGGAAAAGGCCCGCGCCACCGTGCTCGAGCCCATCATGGACGTGGAGATAGTCGCACCGGACGAAGCCCTCGGCTCCTCCATCAGCCTGTTCCAGAACTGCGGCGGCAAGGTGGAGGAACTGGGCGAACGCGGCGGCATGCGCTACCTCGCAGGCATAGCCCCCATGCGCAGACTCTTCGGCTTCTCCACCTCCCTGCGCTCCGCTACCCAGGGCCGCGCCGGCTTCACCCTGCGCTTCAAGCACTACGACTCGATGTAAGTTAAGGAAGATAGGAAAAGATGCGGGGCTCCGCCCCGCTCCCCGCGAGGGGAATGATTCCCCTCGACCCCCATTACGGACATCTGCCGCTTTGCGGCAGTGTCCGAATTGCGGGTGCAGGGGCATCATGCCCCTGCCGGAGGGGATTGGGGAGGCAGAGCCTCCCCGAAAAGGAAAAAACATGTCCGATATCAATCTGTTCACTGCCGCCAAGGCCAAGAAAAGCCTTGGCCAGCACTTCCTGCATGACGAGCGCGTGGTCCAGCGCATCGTGGATCTCCTGCGCGTGGAGGAAGGCGACCAGGTCATGGAGATAGGCCCCGGCCCGGGCGCGCTCACCAAGCTCCTCCGCCCCCTGCCGTGGAGCCGTCTGCTCCTGCTGGAAAAGGACGATCACTACGCTTCCGAACACGCCGCACGCCCTCTTCCCGGCCTTGAAGTCGTGCCCGGCGACGCCCTAGCCTTCCCCTGGGAAGAACTCGAAGGCCCGTGGAAGATAGCAGGAAACCTGCCCTACAACGTGGCCTCCCCCATGATGTGGGACATAGTCTGCCGCGTGCCCGGCCTCGCCCGCGCCGCCTTCATGATACAGAAGGAAGTGGGCGACCGCCTTCTCGCCAAGCCCGGCGGCAAGGACTACGGCGCGCTCACCGTGTGGATACAGAGCTTCGTCGCTGTGCAGAAGGGCTTCGTCATAGGCCCCTCGGCCTTCTCGCCGCCCCCCAAGGTGGATTCCGCCGTGGTGGTCTTCACTCCCCTTCCCGCCGAGAAGAGGCCCAACCACCCCGAACGGCTCTCGCGCCTCATCAAGATCTGCTTCCAGCAGAGAAGGAAGCAGCTGCAGACCATTCTGCGCCACGCCGAGCCCCAGCGTTTCTCGCCGGAAATCCTTGCGGCACTAGGCATAGAAGGCACGCAGAGGCCCGAGACCCTCACGGTGATGCAGTTCCAGCAGCTTGCAGACGCACTTTTTTCAGAAAAATAACGCCTCTGTTTTGTCGACATCTTGACAAGAAGCAGGAAACTTGTTCCTACAAAAAGAACCGCATTGCAATCCCATTCTGCTATCTGCCGCTTCAGGCAGAAAGGAGCCGTTTATGACCAAGGCCGAACTCATCGCCAAAATCGCCGGAAGTGCCGCCATCAGCAAAAGCAGCGCTGAACAGTCGCTGAATGCCCTGCTCGACGCCATCCAGGAAGCTCTTGCCACCGACGGCAAGCTCTCCCTGCCCGGCTTCGGCTCTCTCGTCGTCGAAGAACGCAAGGAACGCAAAGGCCATAACCCCCGCACCGGCGAAGCCATCACCATTCCTGCCGGCAAAGTCGTTAAATTTAGGGCTGGCATTAATCTGAAAAAGCAGATACAGTAGCCAATACGGTTCGTCACCCGGCTTTTCCGGGCTGAGAACCGCCAAGCGCTCTAGGAGTATCCATGCTTATCCACGGTCAGAACAACCAGAGTCCGCTTCCTTGGGATCTCCCCCTCTGGCAGCCCGACTATGCTATCTTCTTCGGCGTGCTCTACGCCGTCATCCTCATCCTCGGCATCGGCCTCTCGCTGGTCTTTGCGCGCACTTTCCTGGACTCTATGAAGTCCGACCGCGACGAACACTGATACGATATTAATTTTTATGGCAGGTTTCCCCGGAGTTCACCGCTCTGGGGGCTTGCCTTTTGCGGCAAATTGATTTAGTTTGCCATCTTCCTGTGCTGAAAAGCTGTGAGTCCTCTTTCCGGGCTCGCCCGGAAGGCTTGCTTGCGCAGGAATGCTTTCTCCGTAACGTTTCGGGCCACTCTGGCGGCGGATCTGGACGGAAGAAAAGATTCGCTGAAAGGGGGTGATAAACTATGCCCGGTGTTTTTCTCAACGAAGACGACTATAATTTCGACATCGCTCTGCGCCGCTTCAAGAAGCAGGTGGAGAAG